>CAZTQF010000245.1:0-3009 GCA_964615255.1 uncultured candidatus Brocadiaceae bacterium
CTACACCAACCAGGACCACAGCCTGGAGATGGGCATCATCGCCAGCCGGATGATCCTCGAGGGGCGCCGCTACGACATGGACACGGTCGGCTCGGAGAACGAGTACTTCGAGAAGGGCCCGATCTACGAGAAGCGGATCTGACGCCGGGCTGCGGACCGCTGCGGGGGAGATGCCCCGTGGGTTACGCTCTGAGCCGGATGACCGACCCCCGGCTTCGCCTGATCCTGATCACCGACGGCGCGGGCGACCTCGCGCGGATCGAAGCGGTGGTCACGGCGGCGCTGCGCGGCGGGTGCCGCTGCGTGCAATTGCGGGAGCGCACCTGGTCGGCGAGGCAGCACGCCGCTGCGTGCGAGCGCTTGCAGCCGCTGCTGGACGCCGCGGGCGGCCTGCTCCTGGTCAACGATCGCGTGGACGTCGCGTCTGCGGGCCTCGCGCACGGCGCGCAGGTCGGCCACCGATCGCTCGCGCCCGCGGCCGCGCGCCAGGCGCTGCCGCGGCCGGCGCTGCTCGGATCGTCGACGCACGACGCCCGAGAGCTCGACGGAGCGGCCGCCGCAGGGTGCGACTTTGCGCTGCTGGCGCCGGTCTGGGACAGCTCGAGCAAGCCGGGGCGCGCCGGGATGGGCGTGGTGGCGGCCGGCGCGCTGACCGCGGCCTCGGCGCTGCCCGTGATCTGGTTGGGAGGCGTCTCCGCGGCGCGCGTCGGAGCGCTGCGCGCGCTGCCCCCGTCGCAGCAGCCCGCGGGCCTCGCAGCGATGTCGGCGATGATGGCGGCCGACGACCCCGAGGCCGCGACGCGGGAGCTGTTGGCCGCGCTGGCGCAAGCGACGCTGGACCCGACGCAGACCTGATTGGATGCTCTGCCGGGTGCCCGAGCACCGCGCGACAGCAGAACAGAGCGAGCAGGCCGCGGCGCCCACGCGGCGTCGGGAGCTGCTGCCGCAGCGCCTCGCGCGCGTCGCGCGGCGCGTGACCGTGGCGATCGCCGGCGTCGCGTTGGTCGTGGCGCTGGCCAAGTTCGACACCTGCTGGGTGGCTGCTGGGATGAACACCGTCGAGGAGATCCCGGCTGGCTCCTGGCTGATCCTGGACCGCTGGCACGGCGGGCTGCGCGTCGGCAGCGACGTCGTCGTCGAGACCCCGCACGGCGAGCTGGTCTCCCGGGTGAGCGCGATCGGCGACGGCGTGGTGTCGATCCGTCACCCGAACCCAGCCGCGACCTGGGGAGACAGCCGCCTTTTCGGTCCGCTGCCGCTCACGCAGGTTCGCGGCACCGTGATGGTCACCTTTGCGCCGAGCGCGAAAGGAGCCCGCTGACGTGGCGGGCGAGCGAGCGTTCACGGCTGCGCTGCGGTCGTTCTTCCCCGGTCGCGGAGACCTCGACGTCGGCATCGGCGACGACGCCGCGGTGGTGCGCGCGCGCGCGGGCAAGCTCGCGATGTGCTGTGATCCGGTGGTCGAGGGCGTGCACTTCGACGCCGCCGCGCCGGCCGAGCTGATCGGGCGCAAGGCGGTGAACCGCAACCTCAGCGACCTCGCGGCGATGGGCGCTCTGGCGGACTGGCTGCTGGTGTCGGTGGTGATGCCGGCGGCGATGCCGGTGGCGCGGCTCCGCGGGGTGCTGCGCGGAGTCCGCGCGGCCGCTTCGGCAGCGGGTGCCGCGGTGGTGGGCGGTGACGTGGCGTGCGGGCCCGGCCCGTTGACGGTGACCGTCTCGGCGACGGGCCGCGCGCCGCGGCGGCCGCTGCGACGCGACGCGCTGCAGGTCGGCGACACGCTCCACGTGACCGGGACGCTCGGAGGCTCGATCGCCGGGCACCACCTCCGCTTCCGGCCGCACCTCGCGGAGGGCGCCTGGCTGGCAGACCAGCCGGCGGTGCGCGCAGCCATGGACGTGAGCGACGGGCTGGTGCTCGACCTGCAGACCATGCTGCACGCCAGCGGCGAGCTGGGCGCAGAGCTCGACGCGGCGGCGCTCCCGGTCCGGGCGGCCGCGCGGCGCATGGAGCCGGGGCGGCCCGAGCGGGCGCTGCGACGCGCCCTCTACGACGGCGAAGACCACTGCCTGCTGTTCGCGGTGCGTCGCGGCGGGCGGCTCGGGCCGGGGGGGCCTTTGACCGCGCGCGCGCGCGCGCCCATCGGCCGCGTCGTGCGCGCGGGGGGAATCACCCTGATCGAGCGGACCGCGCGAACGTCGCTGCCTGTTCGCGGTTTCGAGCACGAGGTGACAGGATGACCAGCGGCGCAGACCACGAAGTGCGGCTCGAGCTCGGAGCCTGCGCGGAGGCGACCGAGCGGATCGGGCGCTGGGTCGGCGAGCACCTGTCGGCAGGGACCACGGTGGCGCTGACCGGGCCGCTCGGTGCCGGCAAGACGACGTTCGTGCGCGGTCTCGCGCGGGGGCTGCAGGTCGAGGACCCCGACGAGGTGCACAGCCCCACCTATCTGCTCGTGGTGGAGCACCCGGGGCCGGTGCCGCTGCTGCACGCCGACGCCTACCTCCCCGAGAAGCTCGAGGCGTTCCTCGAGGACGGAGGCCTGGAGTATCTCCTCGATTCGGCCAAAGTGGTCTGCGTCGAGTGGGCTGAGAATGTCCGTAACGCGCTTCCCATCAATACCTTGTGGGTGGAGCTGGGGCACGCGGCTGGCGGCGGTCGATGGCTTCGGATGCACGCCGGACCGTACGAGCAGTTCTCGTGGTTGGCAGAATGTCCGAGGATGACAGAACCCGACTGAACCGGGCCGTCGATCTCTGCGTTGGCCCGACGGTCCGCTCTCCCGTGACCTACCGCAAGAGACAGCCTGGCCCCCGAGCGGCCGAGACCGACCTGCTCGCGAAGTACCGCGACGGCGACGCGGAGGCCTTCCGCGAGCTGGTGGACACGTATCGCGGCCGGATGCTCCAGTTCTTCTACCGGCTCTGCTGGGATCGGGATCGCGCCGAGGACCTCTGCCAGGAGCTGTTCATCAAGCTGATCGTC
Organism: uncultured candidatus Brocadiaceae bacterium; assembly: GCA_964615255.1. Lineage (GTDB taxonomy): Bacteria > Planctomycetota > UBA1135 > UBA1135 > UBA2386. The sequence goes on from CAZTQF010000245.1 coordinate 2,986, forward strand.
GGGAGCAAGCGCTACCGACCCGAA
>CAZTQF010000245.1:3019-5049 GCA_964615255.1 uncultured candidatus Brocadiaceae bacterium
TCTACCGGGTCGCCACCAACCTGTGGATCGATCACTACCGCGCCCAGCGCCCGCGCCCGCGGATGTATTCCTACGACCAGGCCATCCGCCCCGACTCAGACGGCGCGCCGCGCCAGTTCGCAGGCGAACACGTCGCGCCGACGGAGCGCCTGATCGAGGGAGAAGAGCGCGAGGCGATGCGCCACGCGCTGGAGCGGCTGACCGAGCCGCACCGCCTGGTGTTCGAGCTGGCCGTCTACCAAGAGCGGCCCTACAGCGAAATCAGCGACCTGCTCGGAATCCCGGTCGGAACGGTCAAGTCGCGGATGCACAACGCCGTGCACTCCCTGAAGCAGATGCTGGGGAGCGCTTCGGGCGACGCGGGCGCGTCGGAAGACCCGCGCCGCGCGGGGGGGGCAGGGTGACCGAACGCCACGAAGGAGACCGGGACCCGATCGAGGAGCTGCTCGCGCGGGGCGGCGGGCGCGACGGCGCGGAGGCGATCGACGCCGGCGTCGACGCATCGTGGGAGCCGATCGACCTGCTGTTGGAGCAGGGCGAACAAGAAGAGCTCGAGCAGATGCGCGCGGCGGTCGCCAGCGATCCGCTGCGGGCGCTGGAAGTCGCCGACACGGTGACGTTCCTCGAGGCCTTCCGCGAGCTCGAGACCGCCCCGGGCCCTGCGTTCGCCGGCAAGATGCAGTCGGTCGTCGCCCAGGCGGATCGCTTCGCGCGACACCACTACCGGCCGCAGACTGTGCGCTGGCAGCCGGTGGTGCTGTTCGGACTCGCGGCGGCGGCGAGCTTCTGGCTGCTGCTCGCCTTGGACGTCGGCGGCGAACGCGACGAACGCTCCGACCGCGCCGCGGCCCGCGCCGTCGCCGAGGTCGAGGTCCTTCCCGCGCCCCTGCGGCGGACCGAGGACCTGCCGCCGGTCGCGGTCGAAGCAGAGCAGCTCGACTGGCAGCGAGCGGTCCACCAGATCCAGCGGCGGCTCGAGGTCGAGGAGAGCGATCACCTGCGCGACGCGTTCGCGCTTGGTCTGCGCGACGAGCGGCCGGACCTCGGCAAGTGGCTCGACCCCGCCAACGCGCTGACCATGCTGCAGCTCGGCCACGAGCTGCGCGGCAGCGCAGACCTTCGCGCGGCTGCGCTGCGTGCGCAGGGCCTCCTCCCGGAGGTCGACCGGCGCGTCCAGGCGCTCGCCGCAGAGGTCGCAGCCGACCTCGGGGAGCGATCGCTCGAGCTGGACGAGGCGTCGATCGCAGCTGCGCTCGAGGACGTCGCGTGGGGCGCGCGGGCCATGATCGGCGCGGGCTCCGCCGCCGGACACGTGGGGGCGATCGAACGTTGCACGGACTGGCTGGTCCGGGTGATGGACGACGCCCACGGCGCGCGGCTCGTGCTGGCGCTCTCGGGCGTGGTCGAGCTCGCGGCGGTCACGGGGCGGCACTTCGACGCGATCGCGACGCACGGCGCCCGGCTGGTCGACGAGGTGCTCGAAGTCGACGCCGAGAACTGGCGCCGCCGTCGGCCCGCGCTGCTCGGCGGCGGGGTCTCCCCGCTCGTGCTGGGAGAGGCCGGCCGGATCCTCTCTCGCTTGCCGGCCTTCGGCGTGGACGCGGACCGCTGCACGCTGGTCCGGCGGCTGTGCGTCGGCAGGCTGCGGGAGCAGCGCGCTGTCGGGCAGGACCGGCCGGAGGTGCTGGCCGCGATGACCTACGGCTTCGCAGACCTGCTGGACCAGGGGGCGGGCGAGCGAGATCGGCTGACCTGGGCGCTGCAGCGCTGGAAGCCGGCGCGGCTCGCGCCCGACTTCGCGACCGTGCAGCAGATGGCGTGGAGCCTCGCCCCGGGTACGCGCGGGCACACCCGGATGCAGCGGGAGCTGCGCCAGCTCTCGATCCTGCCGGCGCCGCTCGGCCTGCGTGACCGAGCGGCGTTCTGCCTGTGTCTCGCGACGCACTACGCGGGCTTTGTGCCAGCGCCCGCTGACGAGCTGCGACCCGTCCGGGGCAGCTAGCCAGTTTTCGCTGGGTCCGTTCGATCGG
>CAZTQF010000246.1:0-5042 GCA_964615255.1 uncultured candidatus Brocadiaceae bacterium
CGACGAGGGTTGGCCGGACTGGTCGTGGCCCGCCGCGCTGTCCGCGAGGTTCAGGACCTTGGCCGCCTGCACGATGTGGTCGTTGACCTTCCCATCGATCGCCCGCTTGGCGAAGCGCAAGGCGTTGGCGAACGCGGGCGCGCGAGAGCGGCCGTGGCAGATCGTGACGACCCCCTCAACGCCGAGCAGCAGCGCGCCGCCGTACTCGCTGAAGTCCACCCGGGGCATCACGGCGCGCTGCACGGCCTGCATCTGCTCCTTGGAGATGCCCGCCTCCGCCATGGCCTGGAACGTCGTGCGCAGCAGGTACTCGGCGACGCCTTCGCTGGTCTTCAGCAGCACGTTGCCGCTGAACCCGTCCGTCACGACGACCTGGCAGTCGCCGGAGAACACCTCGACGCCCTCGACGTTGCCGTGAAAGGCGATCGGCATCTCCTGCATGATGCGCCGGGCCTCGAGCACGAGCGGGCTGCCCTTCTTGTCCTCGCTGCCGATGTTCAGGATGCCGACGCGGGGCGCATCGACCTGGAACTGGCACTGGTAGTAGGCGGAGCCCATCAGCGCGAACTGCGCGAGGTGTTGCGGCTTGGGCTGCGGGTTCGCGCCGACGTCGAGCACCAGGAACGGGTGCCGTTCCCCTTCGATCAGCGCGCCGATGCAGGCCTTGCGGATGCCTTCCAAGTAGCGCAGCGCGACCGTGGCGGCGGCGACGACGGTCCCCGTCGAGCCTGCGCTGACGAAGCCGCTCGCGTGCCCGGCCTTCACCAGCCCCATTCCGACCGCGATGCTGTTGCGCCGCTTCTTGCGGAGCGCGTCGGTAGGGCTGTCCGTCGCGGTCAGCACGTCGGGTGCGTCCACGACCGAGACCGCGCTCGGCAGGCCGGCGGCGTCGGCCGCGGCGCGGACGTCGGCCTCCGGGCCCGTGAGCACGACCTCGTCCGGCTCGACGAAGCCTCGTTCGAGAGCGAGCGCGACGCCGGCCACGGTCTCCTGTGGCGCGTGATCGCCGCCGACCGCGTCCAAGACGATTCTGCTCATGCGGTGTCGGTGAAGAGGGGTGACGGCTGGCAGGCGACCGAGCAGGATCGTCGGGCCGCGCTGCCGGGGTGGGGCGAAGCGCGCAGGCAGCGCGCGCGCATCCGTGGTGCGCCGGGAAGCAAAGTCGCTCGCCGGCGCGCTCCCGGCTAGTTGCTCGGGTTGTTCGCGACGAGGATCTGGCGGCCGCGGTAGTGGCCGCAGGACTTGCAGATCGTGTGCGGACGGATCATCGATCCGCAGTGCGTGCAGCGGACGAGCTGCGTGCGCGCCAGCGCCTGGTGCGAGCGGCGGTTGCCGCGTTGGGACCGGCTGATCTTACGCTTCGGAGTTGCCATGGGTGGTCTTGCTGTGGGGCGGCGGCGCAGATCGCGAACCGTCGCGGTCCTCGTGCTCGCCCGATTTGGAGGGCTAGGAGGTTACGTTTCCACCCGCCGATGTCAACGGCTGTCCGGGGCCGTCCGCGGCGCGCTCGAGCTCGGACTCAGGGGCGTAAGCCCGCTGCCTGCAGCGCTGTGTGGGCAGCGGCGACGGCGTCGGGCAGCTTGGCGAGGTCCTTGCCCTTGCCCTGGGCGCCGTCTGGTCGCCCGCCGCCGCCGCCGCCCAGCAGACCGGCAAGCTGCTTGACCAGCGCACCTGCCTGGATCTTCTGGGTCAGGTCCTTGTGGACCGCCACCACGACGGCGACGGAGTCTGCTGCCGCGCTCAGCAGCACGGCCGCGAGCGGGCCGTGCTTCTGTTGAGCGCGGGCGAGCAGCTCTTGGGCGTCCTTGGTCTGCAGCCCCGGCCGCTCCAGGACCAGCGTCTGGACCGCGACACCGCCGACTTCGTGTCGTACGAGCTGGGGCTCGAGCTTCGCCAGCTCGACGTCGAGGTCCGGGGCGAGCGCGCGCTCGAGCTCCTTCTTCAGTCGCTTGAGATCTTGGGCGAGCTCTTGCACGCGCCCCGGGACTTCGTGCCCGGGCACCTTGAGCTGGGACGCGACCGCCGCGAGGCTCTCCCGCTCTTGGCGCGCCATCTGCATCGCGACGCGACCGGTGACGGCCTCGATTCGCCGCGTGCCGGCCGCGACGGCCTGCTCGCTGACGATCCGGAAGAGTCCGATGTTGCCCGTGTTGCGCACGTGGGTGCCGCCGCACAGCTCCTTGCTGAATTCGCCGACCTGCAGCGTGCGGACCTCGGCGCCGTACTTCTCGCCGAAGAGCGCCACGAAGCCGCTGCTGCGCGCTGCGTCCAGCGTCTGGACGCGCGCGTCGACGTCGGTCGCGAGCAGGATCTGCTCGTTGACGAGCTCTTCGACCTGCTTCAAGGCGTCGGCCGCGGGCTTCTCGGGCTGCGTGTAGTCGAAGCGCAGGCGCTCAGGCGCCACCTCGGAGCCCGCCTGGCTCACGTGATCCCCCAGCACCTGCTTGAGCGCGGCGTGGAGCAGGTGCGTCGCGGTGTGGTTCCGCTCGGTCGCCCGGCGCGCGTCGCTCTCGACGGTGAGGACGGCCGCCTGGCCGGCCACGATCGTGCCGGTCACGACCTCTGCCTCGTGCAGGTGGAAGCCGTCGAGCGCCGTCGTGTTGCGCACCTTGGCGGCGCCGGACTCGGTCTCGATGCGGCCGTGGTCTCCGACCTGTCCGCCTCCTTGCGCATAGAACGGCGTCTGCTGTGTGACCAGGACGAGGTGCTGGCCCGCAGCCGCGCGCTCGAGCAGCGCGTCGCCCTCGCCGATCAGCGCGAGCAGCGCGCCGCGGTCTTCGGTCGCGGCGTAGCCGGTGAACTCGGTCGGTTCGTACCCTGCCTCTCGCAGCTTGACGGCGACGCTCGCCGTGAACACGGCCTCAGACGTCGCGGCGCTGGCCCGCGCCCGCTCCCGCTGGGCCTCCATGGCGGCCTCGAAGCCGGCCTCGTCGAGCTCGAAGCCACGCTCCTGGATGACCTTTTGGGTGATGTCGATCGGGAAGCCGTAGGTGTCGTGCAGCTGGAAAGCGAACTCGCCGCTGCCGGGGATGACGGCGCCCTTTGCGAGCTCCGCGCGGACGCCGCCGAGGAACTCCTGGAGGCGCGCCATGCCCTGTCGGTAGACGCCGAGAAAGTTCTCTTCCTCGCCGCGGATCACGGCGCGGCACTGCGCGGCGTTGGCCACGACCTCGGGGTACTGCTCCCCCATCAGCTGTCCCACGAGGTCGACCATGTCGCAGAGGAACGGCGCCTCGAAGCCGAGCTCGTAGCCGTCGCGCGCCGCCCGACGAAGGATCTTGCGGACCACGTAGCCCCGTCCTTCGTTGCTCGGCAGCGCGCCGTCGGCGATGCAGAAGGTCACCGCGCGGGCGTGGTCGGCGATCCGACGCATGCGCACGTCTTTCTCCGCGTCCTGGCCGTAGGCGCTGCCGCAGCGCGCCCCCAGGTGATCGAGATAGGGGCGGAAGAGGTCGGTCTCGAAGTTGTTCGCGGCGCCCTGCAGAACGGCCGCGATCCGCTCGAGCCCCAGTCCGACGTCGATGTTCTTCTGCGGCAGCGGCCGCAGCTCCCCGCCGTCTCGCCGATCGAATTGCGTGAAGACGCAGTTGCCGATCTCGAGGAATCGCGGCGCCGGGAGGTCGAGCAGCCCGTCCGCTGAGGGGAGCGGTGCGGCAGGCTCATGGTCGAAGTAGATCTCCGAGCAGGGGCCGCAGACGCCGTTGGGCCCCTTGCTCGGGGCCTCGGCAGGCCAGAAGTTTTCCTTCTCGCCGAAGCGGTAGACCCTGTCCGCGGGGAGGCCGACGACCTGGGTCCAGATCTCGTAGGCTTCGTCGTCGTCCTGGTAGATCGTGACGACCATCTGGTCCGCAGGGATCCCGCAGACCTCGGTGAAGAACCCCCAAACCCAGCGAATGCAGTCCTTCTTGAAGTAGTCGCCGAACGAGAAGTTGCCCAACATCTCGAAGAACGTGTGGTGCCGTGGCGTGACGCCGACGTTCTCGAGGTCGGGCACGCGCAGACACTTCTGAGCCGTCGTCGCGCGCTTGGTGTCCAGCGTGCCCTTGCCCAGGAACATGTCCTTGAACTGGTTCATCCCCGCGCCCGTGAAGAGCAGCGTGGGATCGTTGGTTGGCACGAGTGAGTCCGAAGCCAGGACCCGGTGCCCTTGGCTGGAGAAGTACTCGAGGTAACGCGCGCGGATCTCTTGGGCGGTCAGGCGGTTCATGGCTTCGGGCCGCCCAGGCGATCGGCGGCGTTCGGGGCGGACGTTGTAGCCAATCCGCCTTCGCGACCCAAGCAGACGAGCTCAACTCGCGACTCCGCAGCCGTAGCCTCCGCCGCCTCGACCTGAGGTCGAGGTGGCGTGGCGCGCGGGGTGCTCAGGACGCGCTCGCGGCCTTCTGGTTGCCAGCGCTTGCCGGCCCGTCCTTGCCCGCGGCTTCGTCGGGCTCCTCAGAGGGCTTCGGCAGCATCTTGTCGAGGAGCTTGGCCTCGATCTCGACGGCCATTTCGGGATTCTCCTTCAAGAACTCACGCGCGCGTTCGCGACCTTGGCCGAGCCGCGTCTCGCCATAGCTCATCCAGGTGCCCGAGCGCCGGATGATGCCCTGATCGACGCTCAGGTCGAGCAGCTCCCCGAGACGGTTGATGCCCTCGTTGAACAGGATGTCGAACTCCGTCTTGCGGAACGGCGGCGCGACCTTGTTCTTGACGACCTTCACCTTGGTGCGAGCACCGATCGGCAGATCGCCGTTCTTCAGGGTCCCGATGCGACGGATGTCGATGCGCACCGATGAGTAGAACTTCAGGGCCCGGCCTCCCGTCGTGGTCTCGGGGCTGCCGAACATCACGCCGATCTTCTCTCGGATCTGGTTGATGAAGATCAGCGTGGTGTTGGTCTTGGCGGTCACGGCGGTCAGCTTGCGCAGCGCCTGGCTCATCAAGCGCGCCTGCAGCCCGACGAAGCTGTCGCCCATCTCGCCTTCGATCTCGGCCTTGGGCACGAGCGCTGCGACCGAGTCGATCACGACCAGGTCGATCGCGCCCGACTTTGCCAGCGT
>CAZTQF010000247.1:0-5039 GCA_964615255.1 uncultured candidatus Brocadiaceae bacterium
CGCGATCAACTTCGACCTCGCGGCGCTGCTGGCGCCGGCGCTCGAGCCGTTCGTGCGGACCGACGGCAACTTCGTCCTGGGCGTCACGGTGCCGGACGGCGGCGCCCTCGTGCCCGCCCCCGAAGACGTGCCCGGCACCTTCCTGGCGCCCGCCGTCCGCACCTCGGGCCTGACGCTGCGCGCCTACCCGGCCGACCCGGTGCGGATGCTGGCCGAGGCCGACGCGGCCTCGACCAAGCGCACCGTGCTCGTGCTGGCGCTGTTCTTCACGGCGCTCGGCGGGGCGCTGTGGTCCTGGCGCTCGGTGACGCGCGAGGCCGAGCTGGCCGCGCTCAAGATCGACCTCGTCTCGCGCGTCTCCCACGAGCTGAAGACGCCGCTGGCGCTGATCCGGATGTACGGCGAGACCCTCGGCATGCGCCGGGCGAAGGACAGCGCCCAGGCCGCCGAGTTCGGCACGATCATCGCCCGGGAGTCCGAGCGGCTGACGACGCTGATCCAGCGGATCCTCGACTTCTCGCGGCAGCAGGCGGGGACGCTGGACTACTCGGCCGAGCCCAACGACATCGGCGAGCTGCTGCGCACGACGGCCTACGCCTACGCCCCCCACCTCGAGGAGAACGGCGTGATCCTGGTCGACAGCCTGCCGCTGGGGATCACGGTCTCCTGCGACAAGGACGGCCTCGAGGGCGCGATCATCAACCTGCTCGAGAACGCCACCAAGTACAGCGGCGAGGGCGCCGACGAGGACCGCGAGGTGGAGCTGCTGCTCCGGGCCGACGGCGATCAGGCCGTGATCGAGGTCTGCGACCGCGGCCGCGGCATCCCCGCTGGCGAACACGAGCGCGTGTTCGAAGGCTTCTTCCGCGCCAGCAACAGCGGCGAGGTGCGGGGCGCTGGCCTCGGCCTCGGCATCGTCCAGCACTTCGCGCGCGCGCACGGCGGCGAGATCGTCGCGCTGCCGCGCGACGGCGGCGGTACGATCATGAGACTCACGCTCCCCCTGAGAGGCCGCGGGCAGGCTGCGAGCGACGACACGGCCTCGGAACCACGCTAGGATGTTGCGACGTTGAGCACGCTCACCGACACAGAGATCCTCGTCATCGAGGACGAACCGGACCTCCGCGCAGGTCTCCAGCACAACCTCGAGCTCGAGGGCTACCAGGTCAGCGTCGCCGCCGACGGCCGCGAGGGCCTACGCAAGGCGCGCGAGGGCGGCGCCAGCCTCGTCCTGCTCGACCTGATGCTGCCCGAGATGCCCGGGCTCGAGGTGCTGAAGCACCTGCGCGAGACGGGCCACGAGACGCCGGTCATCATCATCTCGGCCAAAGGCCAGGACCGCGACAAGGTGCACGGCCTCGAGCTGGGCGCCGACGACTACCTGACCAAGCCGTTCGGGCTGAGCGAGCTGCTCGCGCGGATCCGCGCCGTGCTGCGGCGCACGAAGAGCGGCGCCCGGGCCGGCGCGCGCCAGGACAACGGCGTCAGCGGCGTGATGAAGTTCCCGAACCTCACGGTCGACTGGCGGCGGTTCACGGTGTCGCGCGACGACACCGAGGTCCAGCTGTCGCGCTACGAAGCCGAGATCTTGCGGATGCTGATCGAGCACCGCGGCGAGGTCGTCAGCCGGCAGGACCTGCTCCGGAAGGTCTGGGGCTACGTCCACCTGCCGACGACCCGCACGGTCGACAACCACATCGCGCGGCTGCGCAAGAAGCTGGAGTCCGACGTCGAGAACCCCGTGCACGTCGTCACGGTCCACGGCCTCGGCTACCGGTTCGAGTCGAAGCTGCTGGAGGAGGAGTGAGCCACGCGCAGCGGATCGCGCTGGCCGCGATCACGGCGTGCCTCGCCGCCGCCGCGCTGGTCGGGCAGAGCGGTCGCGCCGACGCCGCCCGCCGCCGTCAGAGCAGCAGCGTCGCGCTGCACCAGGCCTGGCTGCGCGAGCACCTCGACCTCGACCCGCAGGCCGCGATCCGCGGCTACGAGCAGCTGCGACGGTCCGCGCCCGAGTCGCGGCCCGAGCGGTGGATCGCCATCGCGCGGCTCGCCGAGCTGGGGCGGCTGGGCGCCACCTATCCGGAGCCGGGCACCCGCCCGATGCAGCCGCCGCTCGAGGTGCAGGAGGCGCTCGAGCTGCTCGGCCAACCGGTGCCGTGGCGCCGCGTGATCGCCGAGCCCGGCGTAGAGATCGAGCTGCCGCGGCTGCGCCCTGCGACCGAGCGGGTGATGACGTGGGGCCGCGACCAGGTCGGGCCGACCGTCGACCAGCGCTGGATCATGCAGATGCGCGACCGCGACCGGTCGGCGCGCGGCGACACCCGCTGGCGCAACCGGAACGCCGCCTTCACCCTGCTCGACGTCGAGCTCGAGGGCAAGACCGCCCGCGCCGAGTCCCTGCGACGGCTGATGTTCGTCGGCTGGAAGGCGCCGGCGCTCGACGTCGGCGTCGAAGAGGCCCTCGCGCGCGCGCGCGAGCGGCTCCGCGCGATGATCGAGAGCGAGCGCTCGAGCCGCTACCGCGTCCGGCTGCAGGCGCTGGAGCGGCGGGTCGCAGACCTCGCCAAGCGCAGCGACCGGGTCGCGCTGTCGCTCTTGATGCGACTGCCCTTCCTCGCCGAGGAGCTGTTGCTCCCCGCGGCCCCGGACGGCGACGCGCCGGCAGGCCGCGGTCGCTGAGCTGACGGCGCCGCGGGCCGTCCGCCTAGTCGTGGAACGGCGAGCCGTCGTAGAGGTCCAGCGGGACGATCTCCGGCCCGAACGGCAGCAGCTCCGCGCACCCGTAGGCCGCACAGAGCGGCAGGTCGACGAGGTGGATGAGGCCGTAGGTGCTGTGCTCCAGCGCGTGATAGAAGCACGTCAGCGGGAACACGAGCGCGCTCGCCGCGCTCCCGCCGCCCGACGCCTCGCCGACCTGCGTCGCCGTCTCCCACCCGTCGACGGAGCCTCGGTAGAGCACCAGCGCAGGCGCCGCAGCGCCGAGCGTGGCGTCCTTCTGCGCGCGCTCACAGGTGCCGCAAGCGGCGGACAGCAGGGCGAGGAAGAGGAGCAGAGACAGCGAGGCAGGTCGGGCGAGCACGTGGTTTCCTCTGGGTGCGGGTCGCATCGGCGGCGCTCCCGCGCGGCCGCGCCGCGACGGGGCGGACGCTGACTTTAGCGCGCGCCCCCGAGCGAAGAACACACCGTGCCTCAGGAGGCCGATCGAGACCCGGACTTCCTGCACGGTCCGATGCCATCGGTCCCTCGCGACGGCGCCAGCCTCGGCGCGGTCCCGCGCGGCGCCAGCGCCGCTATAGTCGGGCGCGCAGGAAGCCGACGAGATACTAGCGACAGGCTGCTCGCACGGACCCTATGGCGCACCCCAACCTCATGTCCTGGATCTTCGCCCCTGCGCTGCTGGTAACGGCCGCGGTCGCCCAGGCCCCCGGCGCGCTGCCGATCCCGGTCCCGCCCGCCGTTCCCGTCACCCAAGGGACAGCCGAAGCAAAGACGGAGGACGCCCGGCCGCCGCTGGAGGCCCGCCGCTACCGCGGCACCTACAGTGAGTCGGTCTCGCGCGAGCTCTTCCGCGCCTGCGACGGCAACAGCGACGACCGCCTCGACGTCCTGGAGGCCGTCGACGCGTTCGACCTGCTGCCCTCGCCGCGTGACCATCAGGGCTACGCCCGCTTCGACCCCGATCGCGACGGGTTCGTGACGTGGCCGGAGTTCGACCAGCGGTTCCGCAGGAGCCTGGGGACGACCGGCAGCTTCCGGATCCGGTCGCGGCGTTCGTTCTCGATGCCCGAGGCGCCGCCCCAGAAGGCGTCGGCGCTGCAGAAGTTCCTGCGCGCGTTCGACGCCGACGGCGACGGCGAGCTCTCGCCGGTCGAGGTCCAGAAGATGCTCAGCGCGACCGGCCTGCCGACGGCGCTGGCCGCGCCGCTGATGGCGACCGACATCGACGCGTCAGGCTCCATCAGCGAGGCGGAGCTGGCGCCGTGGTTCCAGTCGCTCCCGCTCAACGAGCTGCCCGCGGTGGCGGGCACCAGCGACCTGCCGCGGCCGTGGTTCGACGGCGACGCCGACAAGGACGGCGCGATCGACCTCGACGAGCTGCGGTCGGTGCTCCGCGCGCTCGACCCCGGGCTGCTGCGATGGGCAGCCGAGCTGTTCGCGAAGCTCGACGGCGACAAGGACGGCGCGCTGCGCCTCAACGAGCTGCGAGCGGCTGCTCCGACGGGGTCCGAGCCCGCGAACTCCGACGCCGAGTCCGCGCCTTCCCGCTGACCGGCGCAGGCGTCGGCCTCCCCCGCGGCCCCGGAATCACGCCGGCCGGTGGTCCGCGAACCGGCCAGCCGGTACGACGGCACCATGCACCTGCACCGGGCCCTCGCGCTGCTGCCGTCGCTCCTCACCGCACCCCTCCACGCGCAGCAGGACGCCCCGCGCACCGTCGCGGAGGCTTCGGGCTACGCCGAGACCTCGCGCGCCGCCGACGTCGCGCGCTTCGTCGAGGCCTGCACGCAGCTGCCGCACGGGGACCGCCTCACGCCAGGCTCCATGGGCAGGTCGCACGAGGACCGGCGCATGCTCCTCGTGCGGGCGGCGCTGCCCGGCGCCAACCCTCATGCCCAGCTCCGCGTGGTGGTGATCGGCAACATCCACGCCGGCGAGGTCGAGGGCAAGGAGGCCGTGCAGGAGCTGCTCCGCGAGATCGCGCAGGGGCAGCACGCCGGCATCCTCGAACGATGCACGGTCTGGTTCGTGCCGACCTACAACGTCGACGGCAACGAGGCGGTCAAGGTCGGCAATCGACGGGGGCAGAACGGCCCCGACGCTGTCGGCCAGCGGCCGAACGGCCAGGGGCTCGACCTCAACCGCGACTTCGTCAAGGCCGACGCGCCCGAGACGCGGGCGCTGCTGCGGCTGTTCGACGAGGTCGACCCGCACCTGTTCGTCGATCTGCACACGACCAACGGCTCCCGGCACGGCTACCACCTGACCTACGCGCCGAGCCTCAACCCCAACGTCGACGCGCGCGTCGACCGGTTCACGCG
>CAZTQF010000248.1:0-5037 GCA_964615255.1 uncultured candidatus Brocadiaceae bacterium
TACGGCGGCTCGATGCTCTGGTTCGGCTCGTCGGCGGGCGTCGCGCTCGCGGGGCTGTTCACCGAGGCCAAGTCGGTCAAGAACTGGCTGATCCACGGCTGGCACGTCGCGGTCGGCTACGTGCTCGGGTTCTTCGCGATGCTCGCGGTCATGGGGTGGCACCCGCAGCAGATGCCCGGCGGCGCGGCCGCGGGTCACGAGGCGCACGGCGGCGCGGCCGAAGCAGGCCACGACGAGGACCACTAGGCGGCCTCGCTCCGGGTGGCGTCGCCCCAGGCAGCGTCGCTACTGCCGATCCATCGCCATCACCAGCAGCTCGGCGTCGCTGCCGCGCGCGGCGCTGTTGGTGATCGGCAGCAGGCAAACGCTGGGCGTCGTGACGTGCGTGACCAGCATGCCGTCCCGGTGGTCGACGGCGATCTCGATCTCGCCGACCTGCATCGCGACGTGCTCGGGGCCGAGCAGGGCGTCGTCGCCGCCGCGCTCGTAGGCCACCTCTGCGTCCAGCCGCACCTTCAGCCAGTTGGCGAGGTGGAGCGCCGACGTGCGCGCCTCGCGGTTGTGCCGGATCGTCACCCGGACAGCCGTGCCGGGCCGCCACTCGAACCGCTCGAAGGCCTCGGCGAGCGCGCGTCGCCACGGCTGCAGCCGAAGCCAGCTCAGGTCGCTGATGCGTTCCCCCCGCACCCGGCGCTCGCGGATCACGTGCAGGTCGCGCTCGGGGTCGCCGAACGAGCGCGAGTCTACGATGGCGTGTTCGCACATCTCCAAGAGCAGCTCGAAGTTGCGCTCGTCCTGGGGCCACGGCAGCGCCCACAGCATGTGGCACGGCAGCTCGTCCAGGATCAGCGGGCGCAGCAGCCCGGGCGCGCGCCTTAGATCGTCTCTGCGCAGCCGCAGCACGATCTGCTCCATGACGATGTCGCGCAGCGGGCCGTGCTTACGGGTCGTAGCCGTCAGCTCCGCGGTCTCGGTGGGGGCGTCGTCGTCGATCAGGAGCAGGAACGCGCGGCAAGGGGAGCGCCGCTGCAGCTGCTCGGTCGCGTCGATCAGGCACTGCGCGTGCGCCACCTTGGCGACGCCGACGAAGTTCGAGGTCAGCGCGCGCGCGACGTCAGAGCCCTCCTGGTCCTGCATGCACGCGTCCCACAGCCGGTTGAGCGCGTCGGGCAGCTCGGTCCACGACGCCTCGTAGGTCTCGGTCCGATCCAGGGAGGGGCCGTTCACGGCCGCCTCCAGGTCCTTCCCTCGCCGAGCAGGGTGTCTGCCTCCTGGGGTCCCCAGGTGCCCGCGGTGTACTCGGCGGGCGGGTGGTCGGACTGCTGCCAGCCCGCCACGATCGAGTCGACGATACGCCACGCCTCTTCGACCTCGTCGGCGCGCGCGAACAGCGTGCCGTCGCCGAGCATCGCGTCGAGCAGCAGCCGCTCGTAGGCATCCGCGGTCTCGCTGCCGAAGGCCGTGCCGTAGCGGAAGTCCATCCGGACGTCGCGGATGCGCACGTCGGGTCCGGGGACCTTCGCGCCGAACCGCATGGCGACGCCTTCGTCGGGCTGGATCCGCAGCAGCAGCACGTTCGGCGAGGGCGACTGGCTGGCGTGGAAGAGCGCATGCGGCGGCTCCTTGAACTGAATCGCGACCTCGGTCGCGCGGCGCGGCATGCGCTTGGCGGAGCGCAAGAAGAAGGGCGTGCGCGCCCACCGCCAGTTGTCGAGCTGGATGCGCACGGCGGCGTAGGTCTCGGTCACGGAGTCGGCCGCGACGCCGTCCTCCTCCTTGTAGCCCTTGACGTCCTCGCCGCCGAACGAGCCCGCCGTGTACTGCGCGCGCACCGTCGCGAACTCGACCTCCTCGGGGTCGAACGAGCGGATCGCCTTGAGCACCTTGACCTTCTCGTCGCGCACCGCGTCGGCGGTCATCGACGCGGGCGGCTCCATCGCGACCAGGGTCAGCACCTGCATCAGGTGGTTCTGGATCATGTCGCGGATGATGCCCGACTCCTCGAAGTAGCCGCCGCGCGTGCCGACGCCGATCGACTCGGCGACGGTGATCTGCACGCTGTCGACGAACTTCTCGTTCCAGAGCGGCTCGAAGATCCCGTTGGCGAACCGGAGGGCGAGGATGTTCTGGACCGTCTCCTTGCCGAGATAGTGGTCGATGCGGAACACCTGGCGCTCGGCGAAGGCCGCGTTGACCTGGCGGTTGAGCGCGGTCGCGGTCTCGAGGTCGTGCCCGAACGGCTTCTCCACGATCACTCGGGAGAAGCAGCCGTCGTGCTCGGCGGAGAGGCCCGACGACGCGAGGTTCTCGAGGATGCTCGAATACGCGCTCGGGGGCGTCGCGAGGTAGAAGATCCGATTGCCGGACGTGCCGCGTGCCCGGTCGATCTCGTCGAGGCGGTCCTTGAGCCGCGCGTAGCCGTCGGCGTCCGCGAAGTCGGACTGGTGGTAGACGAAGGCGTCCTGGTGCTCTTCGAAGTGCGCCGCCGTATCAGAGCGGCCGAACTGCGCGACGCCGTCTCCCAGCACCTCGCGGAAGGACGCGTCGGTCCACGGCCGACGCGCGAAGCCGACGACGCCGAACGTCGACGGCAGCAGCCCGTCCTTGCTCAGACCCATCAGCGAGGGCACCAGCTTGCGCTTGGTGAGGTCGCCGGTTGCGCCGAAGATCACCAGCACGCAGGGTTTGGCCGAGCGCGCCTTGCGCAGCTCGTCCGCCAGAGGTCTGAGGCTATCGTCCGCCATGCCGGGTCGAGTTTGCCACCCGGGCAGTTGGGATTCTCGCTCCGATCGCGCAAGTCTGCGTCGCGTTCGGCGCTGCCGGCGGGTCGCTTTGTCCCGCCCGCGCGATGGCTACTGCTTGTCGAGCAGGCGGCGGATCCGCAGCGCGAAGTTGCGGCCGTTCTCGACCTGCGCGTCGGCGCTGTAGTGCACGAAGTCGAAGCTCGGCGAGCCTGGGATCGGGGCCCGGCCGCCGAGCGCGAGCGACGACACCGGGGAGACCTCGACGTATGGATCCGTGCGGGCGATGTTGCGATACGCGTGGTTGACCAGCGGTGCGTAGGGCCACGTGTCGTCTTCCTTGATCAGGCCGAGCACGATCCCGATCTTCTGGCGCGCGACCGTCGTGTAGCCGCGGGCGTGGAGCTCCTTGCGCAGCCACGCGATGAGCGCGGTCATGCGCGCGCCGGCCTTGGCGGCGTTGCCCTGCGTCTGGGCGTCGCTCTCGCCCAGCTGGACGCCTACGACGCGCATGTCCATGGTCTTGTGTTCGAGCGCGAGCAGCGCCTTGGTCCGCGCGCAGTAGCCCTCGATGAAGGTCTTGGCGAGCGACACCGCGCGCCGCGTGCGCTTCTGGATCGCGTAGGTCGTCAGCGGTTTGGGGGCGCTGCTGAAGGTGGGCGCCCAGGACAAGACGCTGAGGGTGTCTGCGGAGTTGCCGAGGATCAGGCCGATGCACCGATCCGCGACGGCCCAGTGGCCGGCCCACTGGTTCGGCGTCCACTGCTGCTCGGCGTCGCGCAGGGTCGCCGCGCCCGACCGGAAGCTCGTCGCGCTCGTCACCGTGCCGACCGCGACCGTGTCGGCGAGGTAGCCGTCGTCGTTGCCGCCCCAGGGCAGCGAGGTGTCGAAGCTGTCGAACGAGTTCAGCCAGAGGTAGGCGCCAGAGTGCCGGAAGTTGACCGAAGCCGACGGCGGCTGCGTCGTCAGGTAGGTGCCCCCGACGGCCAGCTTCACGTTCACGACCCGGCGTGAGAGGCTCGCGCCGATCACGTAGGACGCCATCAGGTCCGGACCGAAGCTGCCGTTGCCGGTCCCGTACAGGTCGGGCAGCAGGTTGGGCTGGTAGTCGTAGCCGTCGATGCGCGCGGCGGCCGTCGGCCAGCCTTCGAACGCCATCGGCCGGAGCTGTCCGGCCGAGTCGGTGTACTGGTTGACGTCGACCTGGTAGTAGCTGAGCCGCGCGCGCAGCGCCGCGTCGCTCGGCAGCACGTGCTTGTGCATGGTGGCGCGGTCGCAGACGCCCTGCATGTTGGACTGACCGATCCAACCGAGGGTCAGCTGGGGCCGCTGGGGCTGCTGAGCCGGCGCGGCCACGGCAAGGGCCGCCGCGCACAGCGCGGTCGCGGCGCGGGCGAAGAGCCGCGCGCGTGCTTCTACGTGTGTCAGCCGTTGCGCGCCGAGCATGAGCATCCAAGAGACACGAATCGGATCCGTTCGCAAGGGAGTCTACCCCGCCCAGGAGGTCCCCGCGCGCGGGGGCGCGGCGGGGTTGTACGGTGCTCCGAACGACTGGAGCTCAGCGGGCTTGGGGGTGCCGCCGCAGGTCGATCGGCACGACGAGCAGCCGCCGGCGGCCCCCTTGGTGGAACAGCTCGTGGCTCCAGTAGCGCCAGCCGTCGGCTGGGTGCGCGGGGAACAGCTCCTCCTCGAGCACGAACGCGTCCTCGGCTTCGACGCCGGCGGTGACGGCGTCGCACAGCGGGCCGGGCTGCTGTGCGCGCATGGCCACGAGCACCCGCAGCGCCCGCTCCCGCTCGATCCCGGCGAGCGGCCAGCACGCGTAGCGCTGCTGCGGCTCGCCGATGACGCGGGCCGAGCGGCCCTCGAGGAAGGTCTGCCGGAGTCGATCGAGCGTCTCGTCGACGGCGCCGGCCTTCACTTCGACGATCGGCAGCGGCGGGCCCGGATCGTACGGGAGGCCGTCGCCGAGTCCCTGCAGGCGGACTACGGTGTAGGAGACCAGCGCGGTCACGAGCAGCACCGGCATCCACGGCAGCGGCCGCCGCGTCGGCGCGCCGGGGGACGGCGCCGCGTTCGACGGAGCGCTCAAGAGATCGCGAGCATACGGTCGAGCGGCAGCCTCGCGCGCTCCCGCAGCGCCTCGTCCATCTCGATCCTCGGCTGCAGGTCGCGCAGCGCGAGGTAGATCTTCTCCATCGTGTTGAGCTTCATGTGCGGGCAGCTGTTGCAGCCCTGGCACGCGGCGCTGCGGTCCTCGTAGGGCACCGCGATCAGCTCCTTGTGCGGCGCGTGC
>CAZTQF010000249.1:0-5020 GCA_964615255.1 uncultured candidatus Brocadiaceae bacterium
CTACCCCAAGGATCTGCTCGACCTCAACCTGATGTTGCTCGAGCAGGGCGGCGGCGGCGATTCCTGGGTCGCGGATGGCGTCGAGGGCGCAGCAGGCGCGCAGCTCCGCCGCTCGGTCGTCATGGCCGGCAGCCGGCTGGGCACCGGCGCGGACCTCGAGGAGTGCCTCTGCTTTCCGGGGGCGGTCGTACCCGCTGGTCGCGCGCGGCGGCGGGCGATCTTCACGGCTGACAGCGAGATCCGCTGCGAGCCCGACGCGTAGGAGCCCCTGGGCAGCCGGCTGCGTCGGCGCCCGACGATTTCTCCGTCGCGGACGCGGCCGAAGCGCCGCTGTCATGGACCCGGCGCCGTCTCCGAGCGCGGGCTCGGTTGACCGACTCGGACCGTGTGGCATCCTTTTGGGGGTTGCCCCCGCTACGGACCTTCGCGACGGCCCGTTCCCCCTTGGTTTTCATGCGTCTCACCACACCTGCGATCCTCGCCGCCCTGGGGCTCTGCGCGCTCTCCCATGCGCAAGAGCGGCTCCCTGAGCCCGGTGCGCTCAGCTTCGAGGAAGCGAACCGGCTCGCTGCGGAGCCGCGCTGGCTATCCCTCAAGCACGGCGACTTCGACACGTCACGAGGGGCTCCGGCGATCGCCGCCGACCTCCGCTGTGCCGCGCCGCAGGGCGCGCGCTACCACGTCGTGCAACTGGTGGGTCCGGTCCGCGACGCGCAGAAGGAGCGCCTACGCGCGCGCGGGCTCGACGTGCTCGACTACGTGCCCAACAACGCGTTCCTCGTCCGCGGCACGGCCGCGCAGGTCGCGGCCGCGGCGGCCGCCGACGAGGTCATCTGGTCCTCGCCGCTCCACCCGGCGTGGCGCATCGATCCGATGCTGTTGCAGCAGCCGCTGGCAGGTCGCGTCACGGTGCTCGGCTTCGACGGCGTGCCCGCAGCGCAGCTCGTCGCGCAGCTCGAGGCCGCGGGCGCGGTCGTCGTCGAGCAGAACCCGGTCGACACGCGCTGGCTGCTCGTCGTGACGGTCGCGCCCGAGCAGCTCAAAGAGCTCGCGCGCTGCGTCGACGTGCAGTGGGTCGAGGCGGAGAGCGTGGTCGCGCCCCGCAACAGCCAGATGGTCTGGACGGTCCAGTCGGGCGTCGCGGGTCAGACGCCGATCTGGAACCAGGGCCTCCACGGCGAGGGCCAGATCATCGGGCACATGGACGGCGGCCTCGGCAGCTCGTGCTACTTCAACGACCCCGCCGGCAACCCTGTCGGGCCGAACCACCGCAAGCTCGTCTATCGATCGGGGAGCACCAACCCGAACACGCACGGCATGCACACCGCCGGGACCGCGTGCGGCGACGCCCAGCCCGTGAACGGCAGCACGGCCAACCGCGGCATCGCCTACATGTCGAAGCTGGCGCACAGCGCCGACTACTCGGCCAGCGTCTTCTACTCGCGCGCGACCACGCACCGCAACAACGGCGCGCGCCTGCACACCAACTCGTGGGGCAACGACGGCACGACGGCCTACAACACGCACTGCAACGCGATCGACCTGTTCCAGTGGAACTTCGAGGACAACCTGATCTTCTTCGCGGAGACCAACCTCTCGACGCTGCGCAACCCGGAGAACGCCAAGAACCTCGTCGCCGTCGGCAACGGGGACAACGGCAACGCAGCCAACTCCAAGTGCGGCGGGGGCGTCGGCCCGACCGCTGACGGCCGCCAGAAGCCGGACCTGTTCACTCCCGGTTGCAGCATCGTGTCCTCGAGCACGAGCAGCTGCGGGACGACGTCGCTGACGGGCACGAGCATGGCCTGCCCCGGCGCTGCGGGCGCGGCGGCGCTGGTCCGTCAGTACTTCACGGAAGGCTACTACCCGACGGGCGCGGCCACGCCGGCCCACGCGCTGGTGCCGACCAACGCGCTGATGAAGGCGGTGCTGCTCAACTCGTGTCGGGACATGACTGGCGTGAGCGGCTACCCGAACAACACCGAGGGCTGGGGCCGACTGGTGCTGGACGACTCGCTCTTCTTCAGCGGCGACAGCGACAAGCTCTGGGTCTTCGACCAGCGTCGCAGTGGCGGCGTCTCGACGAGCGACGTGCGCACGTTCTTGCTGCCGGTCCTCAGCTCGAGCCAGCCGCTCGAGGTCACGCTCTGCTTCACGGACTACGCCGGCACGGTCAACTCGTCCAACCCGGTGGTCAACGACCTCAACCTGGTCGTCACCGCGCCCAACGGCGCGGTCTACCGCGGCAACGTCTTCTCGGGCGGCTGGTCTTCGACCGGCGGCGTGGCCGACCTCAAGAACAACGTCGAACGGGTGGCGATCCAGTCGCCGCAGCCGGGCATGTGGACCTTCGAGGTGACCGCCGCGTCGGTGCCGACCGGCCCGTCGGGCTTCGCGATCTGCGCGTCGGGCGACGTCGACGCCGGCGCAGGCTTCGCGTCGTTCGCGGCGTTCGGCGTCGGCTGCCCGAGCTCCGAGCCGATCCCTGCGCCGCCGTGCGCGGAGTGGAACCCCGGCGGCGGGACGCTGACCAACGTGACGACCGCGGACGAGTGGGTGTTCCGCGTCTCCAACGCGGTCGCGCATCAGCTCGAGAGCTTCGAGCTCTACTGCGCGTCGGTCAGCGGCGCCCCCGTCACCGTGCCCGCGCGGCTCTACGCCGGCTCGGCGCCAGGTGCTGCGCCGATCGCGACCACGACGATGACGATCGGCGGCGCGCCCGGGTTCTACACGGCGACCTTCGCAGCGCCGGTCAGCGTCGCTGGCGCCTACTACATCGGGGTGGACACCTCGGCGCTCGACGTCTACCTCGCCGAGGTCACCGCGGGGACGTTCAACGTCGCCTACCGCCGCGCGAGCAGCGCAGCGCCGTGGGTGGTCCAGGTCACGCGGCCGAGCTTCCGCGTGGTGTGCGTCCCGGACTACAAGGTGCCCGCGCTCGACAACGGCGGCCTGCCGCAGCTCGGCGGCAGCTTCTCGGTGACGTTGGCCGAGGCGCCGGCCGTGACCTTCGCGTTGCTGGCGCAGGGGCTCTCGGACCAGACCTACGCCGGCGGCGCGCTGCCGGTGACGCTGCCGACGACGCAGGGTTGTGACCTGCTGGTCGCGCCCGACGTGACCGAGGTCTTCATGACCAGCGCTGCGGGCGCCGCCAGCCGCGCCGTGTCGGTCCCGAACACGCTGTCCCTCACCGGGCTCGACGTGTTCTACCAGTGGATCGTGCGGGACGCCGCGGCCAACGGGTTGGGCGTCGTGACCTCCAACGGCGGCCGCGCGCGGCTCGGGCAGTAGCCGCCCCGCGGGCTCCGGGCCGTGCGCTCGGGGTCACGCGTGAGGATCTCGGCGGCCTGCGACCTAAGATCGCGGGCATGCTCAGCACCGTCTTCCTCGGCGTGTCCCTGGCCATCGCTGCCCCGCAGGAGCCGGCGCCGACCCCGAAGCCCAAGCACCCCTGGTCCGAGCTGATCCTCCGGGGTGGGGTGGTCTGGACCGGCGCGGAGCCCTGGCGTGAAGGCCTCGACATCAGCTGCCGCTACCAGCAGCTGGAGTGGCCTTCCGCTCGCCACCCTGGCCACGTCTTCGTCGAGCTGCCGGAAGGCGCCTTCGTCATGCCCGGCCTGCAGGACGCGCACGGCCACCTGCTGGGGCTCGGGAGCTCGCTCGTCGAGGTGGACCTGGTTGGCACCGAGAGCTTCGCCGAGGTCGTCGCGAAGGCGCGGGACGCCGCCGCGGCGCTGCCGGCCGGCGCGTGGGTCGTCGGTCGCGGCTGGGACCAGAACG
Source organism: uncultured candidatus Brocadiaceae bacterium (assembly GCA_964615255.1). Classification (GTDB taxonomy): domain Bacteria; phylum Planctomycetota; class UBA1135; order UBA1135; family UBA2386. Next base: position 3,781 of record CAZTQF010000249.1, read on the forward strand.
ACTGGGACGACAAGCGGATGCCGCACCATCGCCTGCTCAGCGAGGCGGTCCCCGAGCACCCGGTCTGGCTCACCCGGGTGGACGGCCACGCGGGCCTCGCCAACCAGCGCGCGCTGGACGCCGCTCGCATCAACCGCGACAGCCACGCGCCGAGCGGCGGGGAGATCCTGTTCGACGACGTCGGCGAGCCGACCGGGGTGTTGGTCGACGCGGCGATGGCCGCCGTGCCGGAGCCCGCGCTGGAGGCCGCCGAGATCCGGCGGCGGCTGCTGCTGGCGCAGGAGTCGTGCCTGCGCCACGGCCTGACCTGCGTGCACGACATGGGCGTCAGCGCGGCCGTGCTCGAGCAGCTGGTCGCGCTGCACCGCGAGAAGAAGTGGTTCCTGCGGACCTACGTCATGCTGACGCCGAGGGAGCGAGCGCTGATCGCGCGCGGTCCGTGGCAGACGCCCGACGGCGTGATCACGGTGCGCGGCGTCAAGGCCTACGCCGACGGCGCGCTCGGCTCGCGCGGCGCCGCCTTGCTGGAGCCCTACACGGACCGCCCCGGCACGCGCGGCCTGGTCTCGCTGCCCAAGGGCGCGATCCTCGCGCTCGCCCAGTTCTGCGCGGATCACGACATGCAGCTCGTGACCCACGCGATCGGCGATCGGGCCAACCGCGACGTGCTCGACGCCTACGCCGACGTCGAGGTCGACGGCGGGATCGCCGGCCGCCGCTTCCGCGTCGAGCACGCGCAGGTGATCGCCGCCGACGACTTCGAGCGGTTCCAAGAGCTGGGCGTCCTGCCGTCGATGCAGCCCACGCACCTGACCTCGGACATGCCGTGGGCGCCCGATCGCCTGGGGCCGGAGCGGACGCTGCGCGCCTACGCGTGGCGGACGTTTCACGAGCTGGGGGTCGTGGTGCCGTTCGGCAGCGACTTCCCGGTGGAGTCGGTGGACCCGCGTCGCGGCATCTACGCGGCCGTGACGACCAGGGCGCTCGGATCCGACGACGCGCTGCGTCCGGATCAGCAGCTGACGCGCGTGCGCGCGCTGCGCGGCTTCACCTATGACGCCGCGTACGGCATGCACGCCGAGCAGCGGCTCGGCACGATCGAGCGCCGCAAGTACGCCGACCTGACAGTGTTCGACCGGGACCTGCGCACCTGCAGCGAGGCGGAGCTGCTGCAGGCGAAGGTGCTGCTGACGATCGTCGGCGGCCGAATCACCGGGGCCCGGTTGCGTGCGCAGCACGG
>CAZTQF010000250.1:0-5014 GCA_964615255.1 uncultured candidatus Brocadiaceae bacterium
ACGCACGTCGAGCGGCGGCGTCGACGCCAGCGTGTCCCGGTTGGTCTCCGACAGCGAGCGCTTCTTGCCGTCGATGTAGTCCCGCAAGAGCGCGACCTTGCCGAATCGGTCGACCTCTTCTTTGGTCAGGAAGCGCACCGACGCGCTGTCGAGGAACACCGCCCGCTTGATTCGTCGGCCGGGCCCGTCGCTCATGTTGCGCCAGTTCTTGAACGGCCGGTCGACCAGTTGGATCGTCGGGATCGTCGAGATGGTGCGATCGAAGTTCTGGATCTTGACCGTGTGCAGCGCCATGTCGACGACGTCGCCGTCGGCCGCGCCCGGCACCTCGACCCAGTCACCGAGGCGCAGCATGTCGTTCTGCGTCAGCGTGATCGACGCGACCAGCGACAGGATCGTGTCCTTGAACACCAGCAGCAGCACCGCGGTCATCGCGCCGAGGCCGGCGAGCAGCCCCGTCGGGTCGCGGCCGAACAGGAACGCGACCGCCGCGACCGTGCCGAGGACGTAGACGAACAGCTTGACCAGGCTGATGTAGCCCTTGATCGAGCGGCTGCGATTCTTGGCGTTGCGGCGCCAAAGCTCGTGGCAGGCGTCGACCAGCGCGCCGATGGCCAGCATCCCGGTGAGCGTCGTGGTCGCCCGGAGGATCTGGTGCACCCAGAGGTCGATCGGCTGCGCGCTCGCGAACGACGGGTCCAGCCCGGGCATCTGCTCGACGATCGCTGAGCAGATGAGCGTCGGCGGCATGTAGCTGATCCACCGGAAGAACGCCTTGTCGACGAACACGTCGTCCCACTCGTTCTTGGTGCGCCGGATCAGCGGCCGGATCACCAGCTGGCGCAGCACGCGCGTCGCGAACAGGATCAGCCCGCCGATCACGACCAGGGCCAGGACGCCGACGACCTGCTCGATCCAAAGGTCGACCATCGGCAGCCACCGGTCGGACTCGGCGGCGGCCGCCTGCTCGACGGCCTTGCTCAGCAGGTCCTGCGGCCCGCTCGGGCCCTGGGCAAGAAAGCGCGGCGCGGCTTCGGTCATCGCGGCCCCAATCATGCCCCAAGCCGTGTCCGGCGCGGTCGTCGATTCTGCGCGCAGCCTCTATGCTGCCGAGATGTCCGCCCGGCTCGTCGTCCTGACGCTCGCGACGCTCGGCGCCGCGCCGGCCGCGCAGGCGCCGGCGGCTGCGGACATCCGCGTGGCCGGCGTCGTCGTCGACACCCGCGGCCGCGCCATCGAAGGCGCGATGCTGGGGACCGGCTGGTGGTTCGACCGGTCGCGCACCAGCGCCTACGGCTCGCAGGAGGTCTGGCCGGTCGGGGCGGCGCGGGAGGCGAACGGCTGGAAGCCGGTGCGGACCGACGCCGCCGGTCGCTTCGACGCCCGGATCCTCCCGCAGCGAGGCAGCGGCAAGGTGCAATTGGTCGTGTTCTCCGCTGACCTCCGCCTCGGCGGCGCGTTCTCGTGGGAGCCGCGCGACGACCTCCGCGCGCTCCGGCTGGTGCTCGAGCCGGTCGCGCGGTTCCGCGCGACGTTGACCTGCGACGCGCTCGGCAGGCGCGAGGTGCCGGCGACGGCCTACCTGCGCTCCTACGACGGCCGCCGCCTCGGCCGCTTCAAGGCCGACACAGGCCTGGTCGACCTGCGCCTGCCGCCGGGCCACTTCGTGCTGCACGTCTACGGCGCCGAAGGCCAGGACGTCCAGTCGCGCGACTTCCCGTTCGCGGTCGCGGCCGGGGAGGACGCGCGGGCCCGGGACATCGACCTCGCGCCGAGCTGGGTCGCCAAGAACCGCGGCCGACGGATCCCGCGTTGGCGCGCGACCGCGGCGCGCGGGCTCGACCTGCAGGCCACCGACTACGACGCCTTCGCCGGCAAGTGGCTGCTCGTGCAGATGTGGAACTGCGAGAGCGTCGAGCCCGGCCGCGACCTGCCGATCCTGATGCGGTTCGATCAACAGTGGCGCCGCGGGCATCCGGGCGAGGAGCCGCCGTACGCGATCCTGCTGCTGCACAGCGGCGGCGCCAGGACGCTGGACGAGCTGGACGAGCAGATCGCGCACCTGCAGCTGCGCGAGAACCACTGGGGCGGCCAGCCGCTGCCGTTCCCGGTGCTGCTCGACCCCGACGAGCGGACCCGAGAGGTCTGGCAGACCCGGTGGCGCCGCGCGGCGCTGCTGTTCGATCCGCGCGGGCGGCTGTGGGGCGAGACCGACGGCGACGAGCACCTGCAGCTCGCGGCGGCGGGCAAGCTTCAGCCCGCGCCCGCGGCGCGGTCCAAGAAGAGGTAGCGAGCCGGGCGCGCGGCGGCGATGCTGCCCGCACATGACCGAACTGCTCGAATTCGTCCCGAACTTCTCCGAGGGCAAGGACCAGGCCCTCGTCGACGCGATCGTCGCGCAGATGACGGCCGTCGCCGGCGTCACCTGTCTGGGCGCGGAGCTCGACGGCAGCCACCACAGAGCCGTGGTGACGCTGGCCGGGGACAAGGACGCCGTCGCCGAGGCCGCGTTCGTCGGCTGCCAGGCGGCGATGGAGCGCATCGACCTGCGCGGCCACGTCGGCGAGCACAAGCGCATGGGCGCGATGGACGTCTGCCCGTTCGTGCCGCTCGGCGGCACGACGATGGCGACGGCGGTCGCGACGGCGCGCGCCGTCGGCCAACGGATCGGCGAAGAGCTCGGGCTGCCGGTGTTCCTCTACGCCGAGGCCTGCATGCGCGAGGAGCGCCGCAAGCTCGGCAACATCCGCAACAAGCAGTTCGAGGGCCTGCAGGACCTCGTCGGCAGCGACGACGAGTTCGCGCCCGACTTCGGGCCGGCGCGCATGCACGAGACCGCCGGCGCGGTCGGCGTCGGCGCGCGCAAGTTCCTGATCGCCTACAACGTCAACCTGCAGACCGCTGACGTACAGGTCGCCAAGGACATCGCCAAGGCGGTGCGCGAGAAGGACGGCGGCTTCAAGAAGGTGCAGGGCATGGGCTTCTTCCTCGACGACAAGCAGCTCGCGCAGGTCTCGATGAACCTGCTCGACTTCGAGACGACCTCGATCCGCACGGTGTTCGACAAGGTCAAGGAGCTCGCGAACGCGCAGGGCGTCGAGGTCGCCGAGAGCGAACTGATCGGTCTGGCGCCGGCCGCCGCGATCGACGCGGAGCTCGCCGCGCACATCCAGCTGCCCGACTTCGACCCCGCGCAGGCGGTGGTCGAGGCCAAGCTCCAGCAGGGGAGCTGATCGGACCGTGGACCGCCGCCGCGCGCCCGGCTTCGTGCTGCTGCTCGTCGGCGTCTCGACGGCGCTACTGGCGGTGCTCATCGCGCCGTTCGCGGCGTCTTTCTTCGCCGCAGCGGTGCTCGCGGGCGTCCTGCACCCGGTCAAGGAGTCGCTGGCAGAGCGGCTCGGCGGGCGCAGCGTGACGGCCGCCGTGCTGGTCACCGCGGCCGTCACCCTGGTGGCGGTCGCGCCGCTGGCGGGCCTGTGCGTCTTCGTCGCCAAGCAGGCCACCGCGATCTACGTGCGCGAAGTCGACGACTTTCGCACGGGCGGCGTCGAGGGGGTCGTCGACGGGCTGCCTGAGCCGCTCAAGGAGCTCGTGCGCTGGCTGGTCGAGCACTGGCCAGGCGGGTTCCGCGTGCTGGGCGACGAGGCCGGGTCGCAGGTCGCGCTCTCCGGGGGGCAGATCCAAGCCGCGACGAGCGTCGTCGCGGCCATCCTTGACGGGCTCGCGACCGTGCTCGTCGACCTGAGCGTGCTCGTGCTGGCGCTCTACTTCCTGCTCGAGCAGGGCCGGACCCTGGTGGCCTGGGCCGTCGACGTGATGCCGCTGGACCGTCCCGACGCCGAGCGGTTGGTCGGCGAGTTTCGGGACGTGACGCGCGCGGTGTTCGGCGCGACGATCCTGACGGCGCTGATCCAGACCGGGATCAGCTGGATCGGCTTCGCGATCGCGGACATCTCGTATCAGCCGATCGCCCTGTTGCTGACGTTCGTCTGCGCGGTGATCCCGGTGATCGGCGCAGCGGCCGTCGTCGTCGCCGTCGGCGCGCTGCTGTGGCTCGCGGGCGAGACCGGGATGGGCGTGTTCCTGGCGCTGTGGGGGCTGCTGCCGGTCGGGTTGAGCGACAACCTGCTGAAGCCTTGGCTGGCCAAGGGCAAGATGCGGCTGCCCGGCGCGGTCGTGCTGTTCGCGATGCTCGGCGGCGCGCTGGTGTTCGGCGCGTTCGGCATCGTCGCGGGGCCGTTGATCGTCGCGTTCTTCCTGGCGTCACTGCGGCTGTTGCGGACCGCCGATGCCGAGCCGGCCTGATCGCTACGCGGCGCGGCCGCGCGGCGGTAGGATCCCGGCATGGCAGACAGCACGTCGGAGGCCGTCGTCGACCTGCAGGACCTGACCAAGCGTTTCGGGAGCCACACCGCGGTCGACCGCCTCTCCCTGCAGGTCCAGCGCGGCGAGGTCCTGGCGCTGCTCGGCCCCAACGGCGCGGGCAAGACGACCACGATCCGGATGCTGATGGGCATCCTGTCGGCGACCCGCGGCAGCGCGCGCCTCTGCGGCCTCGACTGCTTCGAGGACCGCGCCGAGGTGATGCTGCACGTCGGCTACCTGCCGGACGAGCCGCTGTTCTACGAGCACCTGCGCGGCGGCGAGATCGCGCGCTTCTGCGGCAGGATGCGCGGGATGCCAGACAGGGTCGTGACGCAGCGCCTCGACGAGCTGGCGGAGCGGCTGGCGTTTGCCGACGCGCTCGACGAGTACGCCGTCAACTACTCGATGGGCATGCGCAAGAAGCTGGCGCTGTCCTGCGCGATGCTCCACCAGCCGGACGTGCTGGTGCTGGACGAACCGACCAACGGCCTGGACCCGGTCGTGACCCGCACGCTGCTCGAGCTCGTCCGCGAGCTGGCGTCCGGCGGGACCGCGGTCTTCTACAGCACGCACCTGCTCGAGCAGGCCGAGAAGCTGTGCGACCGCGTCGCGATCGTGCACGAGGGGCGCCTCGCCGCGCTGGGCGAGC
>CAZTQF010000251.1:0-4986 GCA_964615255.1 uncultured candidatus Brocadiaceae bacterium
CGGCGGCGAACGCGGCCTGCTGCCGATCGACGCCGCGCTGCTCGCCCACGTCCGCGCCCTGCTCCGCGCGGACACGGACGACGCCCTGCGTCCGCTGCTCGTCCAGCAGCTGACGGACGCGGCGCCGCGCGTAGCCGACGACGCGGCGGCGGCGCTGGCGGTGCTGCCCTCGCTCGCGCTGACCGCCGCCGAGCGCGGCGCGGTCACGGGGGCGCTGGCCGCGTCGATCCGACGCGGCCTGACCGCCGCTGCGCCGCTCGCCGACGTGCTCGCGCGGCTCGGCGACGCAGGGGCCGTCGACGCGCTGGTGCCGCTCTTCTTGGAGACGCCATACGCTGACCGCGCGGCGCTGCTGGAGCGCGCCCTCCGCCGCTGCCCGCCGCAGGTCGTCGCCGATCGCGTCGCGCTCCAGGTCGGCGCCGGCGCGCGGCGTGGCGACGTCCGCGCGGCGGCGCTGCTGGCCAAGCTCCCGGGGAGCGCCGCCCGGTCCGCCATGGCGGCGATGCTGTCCCGGCCGGCGCACCCGCAGCTGAAGCTTCAGCTCTGCGAGGGACTCCTGCAGGCCGGGCTGCCGCCCGAGACGCTGGCGCCGATGGTCCCGCCCGTGGTGCTGGAGCTCGCTGTGACCCGCAGGGGCCGGCGCCCGACGTTCCAGAACGTCCTGCGCGAGCGATGACGGGTGGCCGTCAGCCCGCCGCGCCGGGCCGGCCGCAGCACTTCTTGAACTTCTTTTCGCTGCCGCAGGGGCACTTCTCGTTGGGCCCGACCTTCTTGTCGAGGCGCTTGAACGGCCGCGGCTTGACCTCCACGCCGTCGACGAAGTACCAGACGCCGTCCTCCTTGCGGAAGGACGCGACCTCGTGGTGCGTGATGTCTTCGCCGCCGAGCGTGTAGTAGGCCTTGAAGTCGACGAAGCCCTCGTCGTCGTCCTCGCCGCCCTGCTGGACCTCCAGCACCTCCATCCGGTGCCACTCGGCGCGCTTCGACCACTCCTCGGTGGCCTTGTGGTCGACGAACTTCCGGCCGTCCGGCGACTGGCTCTCGACGATCCAGTCGACGTTGCCGGTGGCGTAGGCGGTGTAGCGCGAGCGCATCAGCTGCTCCGCCGTCGTCGCCTTCTGCGCCTGCGTCAGGATCGGCTCACAACAGTCGGCGAACTCCTCGCCGCTCGTGCACGGACACTTCATCGCAAGCACGCTATCCAATCAGGATCGGCCGCTCAATGCGGCGCGCAGCCCGGAGCGCCGCCCGCGCCGGTTCCGATCAGGTCGTGCACGAGCTCGAGCGTGCGCGCCGTGGCCCCCTGGTTCTCCTCGATGACCCTGCGCGCGCGCTCGCCGTAGGCGGCGCAGCGCGCCGGGTCCCCCAGCAGCTGCGCCAGCTGCTCGGCGAGCTCATCCCGGCCCGAGACCTGGACGACCGCGTCTGCTGTGAGCAGCAGCTCGACGTCCCGCCGGAAGTTGTCCGTGTGCGGGCCGAAGATCACCGCGCGGCCCTGCGCCGCGGGCTCGAGCATGTTCTGGCCGCCGTGTGGAATCAGGCTGCCGCCGACGAACGCGACGTCGCAGGCGGCGTAGAAGCGCTGCAGCTGGCCGATCGTGTCGACGACGACGACGTCACCCTCGAGCAGCGGCGCGAGCGCGACGCCTGCCTCGCTCCAGCACACCGGCCGCAGCCCTCGCTCCCGGACCTGCTCACAGACGGCCGGGGCGCGCTCAGGGTGCCGTGGGACCAGCACGACCCGAACCGACTCGGTCGCGCACAGCGCGACGCGCTCGAGCGCCGCCAGCAGCGCGGCCTCCTCGTCGTCGTGCGTGGAGCCGGCGACGAGCACGCGCTCGCCGGCCGGGCAGAGCCACGGACGCAGCGCCTGCGCCGCGTGGTCGAACTGCCCCATCACGACGCTGTCGTACTTCATGTTTCCCGTGACGTGGATCCGATCCAGGTCGACGCCGAGGTCGAGCAGGCGTCGCTGGTAGGCGAGGTCCTGCACGCAGTAGCGGCTGATCAGGTCGAGCTGCGGGAGCAGGCCGCGCGCCATGCGGTAGCCGCGGAAGGTCCGCTCGCTGATCCGACCGTTGATGACCGCGACCGGGACGTCCTGCTTGCGCGCCGCCTGCAGGAAGTTCGGCCAGATCTCGAGCTCCATCAGGAGCACGCAGCAGGGCCGCAGGCGCGCCAACGCGCGCGCCGGGAAGTAGGCGAGGTCGAGGGGATAGGTGATCACCTGCAGGTCGGGATACTCCTGCTGTGCGACCAGGCGGCCGTTGGCCGTCGTCGTCGAGATGACGATGTCGACGTCGGGCCGCCGCCGCCGCAGCTCGGCGACGAAGTTGCTGGCCGCCTTGACCTCTCCGACCGAGACGCCGTGGATCCAGACGAGCGGTCGAGAGGTGTCGCGGCGCCGGCCGACGCGCCCCATCCGCTCGCGCATGCTGACCCGCTGTCCCTTGGGCGCGAACATGAGGCGCCAAAGCGCCACCGGGCTGTAGAGCAAAAACGCGAGCGCGAACAGCGGCTGGTAGATGCCCATCGTGAGCCACCCGCGCACGCCGCTCCTCGGCAGCGGCATGCGCGGGCCAGGGCCCGGTCCGGCCTGCTCGCGCTCCGGCGCCGTCATCGCTAGTCGAAGGCCGGCGCGCAGCACTTCTTGTACTTCACGCCGGACCCGCAGGGGCAGGGGTCGTTGCGGCCGGGCTTGGGCGCGCCGGCGGGGCGGCCCTGCGGCTTGGGCGGCTGCGGCGGGCGCGGCTGCGCAGGCCGCGGCGCGGGCTGGGCCGGCGCGAGGCGCTGCGCTGGCGAAGGCGGCTTGGGCGGCGCGGACCGGGCGGGCGCGGCCGCCGGCGGCTGCTCGCCGGGGTTGGCCTCGCCGACGTTGTCCGGCGCGTCGGCGGGCGCCAGCGCCAGCCCTTGTGGGGTCGCCCGGAGCTGGAAGCGCTCGCCGGCCTGCATGCGGTCGAGGATCTCCTGCGGCACCTTGCCCGCGGCGATCAACGACTCGAACAGCGCCTGCAGCTCTTCTGGCGTCTGCGGCATCTGCGGCGGCGGCGCCTGCGGCGACTGGCGCTGCGGCTGGATCTTGCCGGTGACGAGGTCGCGGATCGTGTCCGTGGCCTCGCGCTTGTAGGCGAAGCCACAGATGTGGTCCGCGATCTCGGTCTTGAGCGCCTGGAACTTCTCGAACCCCTCCTTCTTGTACTCGTTCTTGGGGTCGACCTGCGCGTAGCTCCGCAGGCTCACGCCCTGCTTGAGGATGTCCATCGCGTACAGGTGGTCCTTCCACTTGTTGTCGATGGTCTCCAGGATCAGGAACCGCTGCACGCCCTCCCAGTCCTCGCCGTAGACCTCGCCGCGGGCGTCGTGCAGCTTCTCGACGCGCTCCATGATCCACTGGAACAGGCCCTCGCGGGGCGCCTGCTCGAGGCCTTCTAGGTCCAGCTCATCGTCGCACCGGTGCAGCAGCCACGCGCGGATCTCGCCGTAGTCGACCGGCTTGTCCTTGTCCGCCGAGTAGCGCTCGACCACCGGCTCGAGCACCTCCTCGAACATGCCCAGCGTCTTGTCGCGCAGGCCCTGGTACTCGAGCGCCTCCTGCCGCTGCGAGTAGACAAACTTGCGCTGCTTGTCCATCACCTCGTCGTATTCGATGAGGTGCTTGCGCACGTCGAAGTTGCGCGCCTCGACCTTCTTCTGCGCCTTGGCGATGCCGCGGGTCACCATCGGGCTGTCGATGACCTCGCCCTCCTTGAGGCCCATCTTCTCCATCATCGAGCGCACCCAGTCGCGCGCGAAGATGCGCATCAGGTCGTCGTCGAACGACAGGAAGAACTTCGTCTGGCCGGGGTCTCCCTGGCGCGCGCAGCGGCCGCGCAGCTGGTTGTCGATCCGACGCGCCTCGTGCCGCTCCGTGCCGATCACGTAGAGGCCGCCGAGCTCCAGGATCTCCTGCTGCTCGGCCTTGCACTGCTCCTGCAGCTCGGCGAGGCGCTGCTGGGCAGCGCTCGACTCGAGGTCCGTCCCGGCCTTCTGGCACTCCTCCTCCCACAGCGCCTCGGCCTTGCCCCCCAGCACGATGTCGGTGCCGCGGCCGGCCATGTTGGTCGCGACCGTCACGCGCCCCTTGCGACCTGCCTGGGTGACGATCTCGGCCTCGCGCTCGTGGTTCTTGGCGTTGAGCACGTTGTGCGGGATCTCGGCCTTGGTGAGCGCCTCGGAGAGCTTCTCCGACTTGGCGATCGAGGTCGTGCCCAGCAGCACAGGCCGCCCCTTCTCGTACTCGGCCTTGATCTCCTCGGCGATCGCGACCAGCTTCGACGGCTCGTCCAGGTAGACCTGGTCGTTGATGTCGTTGCGCTGGTTGGGCTTGTTGGTCGGGATCTGGACGACGTCGAGCTCGTAGATGCGCGAGAACTCGGACGCCTCGGTCATCGCCGTGCCGGTCATCCCGGCCAGCTTGTTGAACAGACGGAAGTAGTTCTGCAGCGTGATCGTCGCGAGCGTGCGGTTCTCCTCGCGCGGCGGCAGGCCCTCTTTGGCCTCCACGCACTGGTGGAGTCCGTCGCTCCAGCGACGGCCCGGCATCAGGCGGCCGGTGAACTCGTCGACGATGACGACCTCCGGCGGCTGCGGGCGGCCGTCCTCGCTCTTGGGCTCGACGACGACGTAGTTCTTGTCCTTCTCGTAGATGTGGTGCGCGCGCAGCGCGGTCTCGAGCAGGTGCGGCCACTCCATGTGGGCCGGGTCGCTGTAGAAGCTGTCGACGCCGACCAGCTTTTCGGCCCGCTCGATGCCGGCCTCGTTGAGCACGCACTGCTGCTCCTTCAGCTTGACCTCGAAGTGCTCGTCGGCCTTCAGCTGGCGCGCGATGCGGTCCGCCATGACGAAGCGGTCGGTCGTGCCCTCGCCCTCGCCTGAGATGATCAGCGGCGTGCGGGCCTCGTCGATGAGGATCGAGTCGACCTCGTCGACGATCGCGAAGTTCAGGCG
>CAZTQF010000252.1:0-4973 GCA_964615255.1 uncultured candidatus Brocadiaceae bacterium
TCTCCCACGTACGCGCTCGCGCGGAGGCCCCACTCGTCGAGCTCCCGGAGGCCGACTCGGAGGCCTATTTTCGGAGCCGGCCGCGGCGCGCGCAGCTGTGCAGCGCAGCGTCCCCGCAGAGCCGGCGCGTCGCGAGCCGCGAAGCGCTCGAGGGCCTCGTGAGCGACCTGGACGCCGCTTCGACAGGCGTCGAGGTCCACCGTCCTGCGCACTGGGGGGGCTACAGCCTCCAGCCGGCGAGCGTCGAGTTCTGGCAGGGGCGCGACGGGCGCCTGCACGATCGCTTCCGCTACCTGCGCGAGGGCGCCGGCTGGATCGTGGAGCGGCTCGCGCCCTGAGCGCGCTGCGCGGCTACTCGACCCACTCGGCGAGGAAGATGTTCGTGTCGCCCTTGTTGCGGTTGAAGCGGTTGCTCGCGAACACCAAGTACTTGCCGTCGGGCGAGAACATCGGAAAGCCGTCGAACTCGGGGTTGTCGGTGACCTGTTCGATCCCGGTGCCGTCTTCGTTGATCAGGAACAGGTCGAAGTTGCGGGCCTGGGTGTGGTCGCCGGTCTCGCGCATCTTCTCCATGCCGCGGAAGTTGCTGGAGAAGATGATGCGCTGGTCGTCGGGCAGCCAGAACGGCGCGAAGTTGGCCGCGCCGTTCTTGGTGACCTGGCGGAAGTTCGAGCCGTCGCGGTCGCAGACGGTGATCTCCATCTGAGAGGGCTTGACGAGCTGCTGCATCAGGAGCGCGGCGTCTTCCCGCGCGCGCTCGTCGCTGTCGGGGAAGGCCGACCGCAGGACGAACTTGCTGCCGTCGTGGGAGTAGAAGGCGCCGCCGTCGTAGCCCGGCCGGTCGGTGATGCGCTTCACGTTCGAGCCGTCCGCGCTCATCGTGTAGAGCTCGAGGTCGCCGTCGCGCACCGACGTGAAGACGATGTCGCCGGTCTTCGGGCAAACGGTCGCCTCGGCGTCGTAGCCCTCGGTCTCGGTCAGCTGCTGGAGGCCTGCCCCGTCGGCGCCGACCGTGAATACGTCGTATTCTCGGTGCACCGCCCACTGGTAGCCGCGGCCGGTCATCTTCACGACCGGCGGCGCGTCGCCCTCATGGTGCGTCGACGCGTAGACGATGCGCCGGTCGTCGTCCATGAAGTACGCGCAGGTGGTGCGGCCCTTGCCGGTGGAGACCTGCTCCATCTCCCCGCTCGCCAGGTCCAGCACGTAGATCTGGTCGGCGGGCATCCCGGGGCCGCGGCGCTGCAGCACCAGCTTCTTGCCGTCCTTCGACCAGTAGGCCTCGGCGTTCTCCCCTTCGAAGGTGAGCATGCGCACGTTCTTGAGGTGCGGCTCGTTCGGCAGGGCCTCGACGGGCTCGCCCGCGGTGATGACCACGCCTGCGCGCTCCTGCGCTTGTTCGGGCGGCTGCGCGTCGCAGGCGGTGAGCGCCAGGAGCGGGAATACGAAGAGGATCGAACGCATGGGCGCATCCTGGGCCTTGCATGACCCCTAAGCAACAAGCGGAACGGAGACCGCGCAGACCTCGCGCGTCAGCTCTGCTCGCCGGTCGCGTGCGGCGCCGACACCGGGGCGGCGGCGGCCGCCTGCTGGGCGACGTCCGCGCTCGCGGCGTGCATCGGCGCCGGGACGGCCGCGCCGCCGGCGATCCCTTCGCCGAGACCCAGCAGGGTCCGATCGCCGACGGTGAGGTCGGGGAACTTGGCGAGGAAGGCCTCGCGGTTCGACTGGGCGAACGCCGTCAGGCGGTTGATGAGGCGGCCGGGGTCTTCGGCGGCGAGGAGGCCGGTTCGCTGGATGGCGTCCGCCGTGTCCTTGCGGCCGACGTGGTCGACGTCTTCGGGCGCGAGGCGCGCGTCGTCGAGCCAGAACTCGGAGCGGATCTGGAAGAACGAGACGAGGTTGCGCAGGTGGGGCAGCGTGATCGCTGATCTCCCCTTACAGATGTCCGTTGCCGTCTGAGGAGACACCCCCAGCGCGCGGGCCAGATCCCTCTTCTTGAGCCGGCGCTGGTCGAGCAGTGCCGTGATCTTCTCGTGGATGAGCACCATAGTTTGCTTCGTCGCTGACCGTTGTGGCTCGAAGAGCCCGACGCGCCGGACGGTATCGCCGAATACGGAGGTGTGCAAACCAATCCTCGCCATTCTCCGGTGTCGCCGGATTGTCTGGCTGGTGCAAGAAGCAGATGCGGTCGCGCGAGCGCGGTTTCGGGCGTAGCGCATGGGCACAGCCAGCTACCATCCGGAAGTGACGCGGTCGCGCTGGTTGCTGGGAATCGAGGTGGTCCTCGGGATCGCGGCCGCGGGCTGCGTCGGGAGCGAGCGGCCGCCGTCGATCTGGCCGCCGCAGGACTTCTTGCTGGTCGTCGACGAGGTGAGCCAGGACGGAGACGCCATGCACGTCCTGCGCCAGCTCCGCGTCGACGACCGCGGGGTCGTCGTCTACGGCACCTCCGCGCAGCCGCTGGTCGACCCGCAGAGCGGCGTGAGCCTGCCGGTGTTCGACCGGCTGTCCGTCTACCGGCTGGAGCCGACCTCGGCGCGCTCCCTCGCCCGGAGCCTCGCGCGGCTCGGGATCGCCGACTGGACGCCACCGGCGCGAGCCGGTGACGGGTCGCTCGGGCTCTCGATCTCGTGGCGCGCGTTCGGGCGCCAGAACGCGCTGGGAAGCGTCGGGCGCCCCCGCGGCCGCCTCGCCGAGATCTTGGCCCTGGTGGCCTCGTATCTGCCTCCGGGGGAGTCGTTCGACGCGGCCCTCCGTCGCCCGGTCGTGCCGGTCCTCCGCGGCGTCCCGCAGCCGCGGCGGGACCTGGAGGGCGCGCGTTCCGCGCTCCGCGACCAGCTCGCCGAGCGACACGACGACGCGACCCTGCTGATCAACGCCTTCGCGCTCGCTTGCCGCGCGGGAGATCGGCCCGCCGCGGAGCAGCTGCTCGAACGCTGGGTCGCGGCGCGGCTCGCAGAGCTCGGCGCCGAGCTCGACGCGTTCGCGGACGACCCCGAAGACGCCCCGGCCCGCCAGGCTGAGGTCCTCCGGCGCCTGCTCCCGGCCGCGCGTCAGCTGCCTGCGGTCACGCGCGCCGCCGCGCTCCGAAGGTAGACTTCGAAGGCGTAGAGCAGATACAGGCCGTGTCCCAGGTCGGCGTCGCCGCGCCGGTGCACGTCGACGGCGCGCGCGAGCCCGCCGTCGCGGAGGTGTGGCCGGGACCTGCTGGTCGGCTCGGCGAGCACGTCGAGCGCGCGGAGTTCGCCGCGGAACCAGCGGTCGAGCGGCAGCGAGAAGCCGCGCTTGGGCAGCCGCCGCACCGCGCGCGGCAGCAGGTGCGCGAAGGCCCGGCGGAGCGGTCGCTTCCCCAGCGCCTCGAGGCCGCGCCCATGGGACGCGATCTCCTCGGCCAGGAAGGGGCAGCGGCCCTCGACCCCGGCGGCGAGGTAGGCGACGTCGATCTTCGGCAGGAGATCACGGGGCAGGTAGTGCGACAGGTCGTCGGCGCGCGAAGCCAGCGCCAGGTCAGGTGTCTCGGGGAGCGCGTCGCGGTCGCACCAGCAGGGGGCTTCGCCGAGCTCCGCGCACAGCACCACTTCGCCGAACGCCGGCGGCGTCACGGCCAGCAGCGCCCGCACGGGGTTCGAAGCCGCCGCCGATCGCAGGTAGCGCGCGCGCGTCGTCATCGACCAGGGCCTCGCTCGGCGGCGAAGGCGCGCGAGCCAGCGGAGCCGCCGCAGCCACGCGAGCGCGCGGTAGCGGCGGTAGCCCAAGAGGAGCTCGTCGGCTCCTTCGCCGCTCAGCAGCACGCGCACGCCGTCGCGCGCGGCCGCGCTGGCGACGGCGTGCGCCGCGACCACCGAGGGATCACCAAGCGGCGCGCCGGCGCAGCGGGTCAGCTCGTCCAGGGTGTCCAGCACCTCGGGGCCTGCTTCGACCTCGTGCAGGACGAGGCCGGCGCGGGCGCTCACTTCGCGAGCGGCGCGGCGCTCGTCGCCGGGCTCGCCCGCGGCGCGGAAGTGGAACGCCGACGCGCCGGGCTGCAGCTCGCCGAGCAGCACCGCGAGACAGCTGCTGTCGATCCCGCCGGACAGCGACAGGCCGACCCGGGACGGCGTGTCGAGGCACCCCTCGACGGCTTTGTGCAGGTGATGGCGCAGGCCGCCCTCTTCGGCGCGCGCGACGGCCTCGCGCCGCGGGGCTGCGTCGCTGTCGAGGCCCTGCCAGCAGACCTCGCGCTCGGGACCGAAGGTCCAGGGCCTGCCCCGCTCGGGCAACGAGCCGACGCGGACCGCGTCGGTGATCCAGCCGGGGCCGTCTGGGGCCCAGCCGTAGCGGAACCAGCTGGCCGCGTCGACGATGTGCAAGGGCACCTCGACGCCGAGGTGGTGGAGCGCTCCGAGCGTCGACGCGAACGCGACCAGCCGCTTGCGGTCGCCATGCTGCGTCGTCACGCAGTAGAGCGGCTTCTCGCCGTAGCGATCCTGGCCGAGCTGGAGCTCGTCGGTCTGCGCGTCGACGACGGCGTAGGCGTGGTGGCCGGCGAGGTCTGCGAGCACGCGGACATCGCCGCGCTCTGCCGCCAGCAGAGGCAGCCACGCGTCGTTTGGCAGCTGGCGGCGTCGCTCGACGCCAGGCGCGAGGCGTCGCCAGAGATCGCGCGCGTTGGTGACGGCGCCGTTGAGCACGCCGGCGAAGCGCCCGCCCCGCCGCACGACGGGCTGAGCGCCGTGCTCCCCGGAGATGGCGAGGCGCGCGCAGCCGAGCCACCAGCCGCCGGCCGGCACGCTCCCGTCGCCGTCGGCGCCGCGCCAGCGCATGGACGCGACCGCGGCGCGGATCGCTGCGGCGGGCTCGAGGCCGCGGCTCCGGAGCCAGTCGCCGCGCGCTCCGACGATGCCGCACATTTGGCGTCAGCCGTTCCGGACGCCGTCGAGGTAGCGGGAGAGCAGCTCCCACTGCTTGTGCAGGTCGTGCTCCCGGCCGTC
>CAZTQF010000253.1:0-4970 GCA_964615255.1 uncultured candidatus Brocadiaceae bacterium
TAACCGGACTCGAACCGGCGACCCCCTGAACCACAATCAGGTGCTCTAACCAACTGAGCTATAGCCACCACGCCCGCCGGCGGGCGAACCGCGCCGAGCAGGGGGCCGGGAGTTTGCCGCCGAGCGCGAGCGCGGTCAAGCCCGAGTCGAACCCCGGTGAGAGCAGGCTTGCATGGAACGACGGACGTCGATACGGTCCGCGCCCCCAACGGGCCTCCGTAGCTCAGTCGGTAGAGCAGCGGATTCTTAATCCGCGGGTCCTAGGTTCGAGCCCTAGCGGAGGTACCACACGCAAAGGCCCGGCTGTCCGCAGTCGGGCCTTCTGCTTTTTGTCGGGCGCGTGGCGGACGACCCGCGCCTGCTAGCATGCTGAGATGCCAGCTGCCTCTCTCGTCCTGCACGCGTCGCTGACGGCCGCGCTCTGCGCCGCCGCGTCCGCGCAGGCCCTGCAGGTCTACGTGCTCGTCGGCCAGTCCAACATGCAGGGCCACGCCAAGGTCCAGACGTTCGACTACCTCGGGGACGACCCCGCGACCGCGCCGCTGCTCGCCAAGATGCGCGGCGCGGGCGGCGCCCCCACCGTGCTCGACGACGTGCGCGTCGCCTACCTCACCGGGGGGCGCGGCGGCGACGGCGAGGCCACCGGCCGGCTCACGGCCGGCTTCGGCGCCCGCCGCGACCCGCAGACCTCGGACGACAAGATCGGCCCCGAGTTCACTTTTGGCATCCGCGCGCGCGAGCTCCACGGAGGCCCGGTGCTCCTCATCAAGTGCGCCTGGGGCGGCAAGTCGCTGCACACCGACTTCCGACCGCCTTCCGCCGGCGCCTACCCGTTCACCGAGCAGCAGCTCGCGCAGCTGAGAGAGCGGGGCAAGGACGTCGAGCAGACGGTCGCGGACAAGCGGGACAAGACCGGCGTCTACTACCGCAAGACCGTCGCCTACGTCCGCAAGGTCCTCGCCGACCTCGGCGCCTATCACCCCGGCTACGACCCCGACGCCGGTCACGAGCTGCGCGGGTTCGTCTGGTTCCAGGGATGGAACGACATGGTCGACCGCGGGACCTATCCGCGCCGCGACCAGCCCGGCGGCTACGACGCCTACAGCACCTGCCTCGCGCACCTGATCCGCGACGTGCGGCGCGACCTCGAAGCGCCCGCGCTGCCGTTCGTCATCGGGATGATGGGCGTCGGCGGCCCGGTGGAGCCGGGCCAGCGCCGCGAGGTCCACGCGAACTTCCGCGCCGCCATGGCCGCGCCGGCCTCGCTGCCGGAGTTCGCGGGCAACGTCGCCGCGGTGCCGACCGACCCCTACTGGTCCAAGGAGCTCGAGGAGATCGGCGCCCGCATCAGCAAGGTCTCACAGATGGCGCGGAGCTTACGCAACAAGAACAAGCGCGGCCCGAACGCCGACGGCTCGATGAGCCCAGCGCAGCAGCGCGCCTACCTCGAGAAGTACCGGGCCGAGGTCGTCGGCGCCGAGGACGACGCCACCTACAAGCGCGGCGCCTCGAACGGCGGCTACCACTACCTCGGCTGCGCCAAGACCATGGCCGGGATCGGCGTGGCGTTCGCCGAAGCCGCCTGGGCGCTGCGCTAGCGGCCGCGCGACGACAGGTCGAGCACGCGCAGGTCTCGATACTCGACGTGCATGTCCTGGCCGCCGTGCAGCTGCAGCCCCAGGTGGCCAGCGCGCCGGCCCGGGTCGTCGCGGAGCGACGCGGTCCGCTCGCCGTTGACCCAGACGTCCACGTCTCCGCCGACCGCGCGGACCCGCAGCGAGGTCCACGCGCCGGGCTCGTAGACCGCGGCCAAGCGCTCCCGGTCCGGCTTGACGACCCAGGCGCGGCCGCGGGTCTCGTAGAGCCCGCCCGTCTCGAGCGTCGTGTCGACCTCGGCCTGGAAGCCCTTCACGCTGACGGCGCTGTCGTCCTCGTCGACGCGGAAGTAGAAGCCGCTGTCGCCCGAGACGACGCGGAACTCTACGCGCGCCTCGAAGTCGGAGAAGCGCGCGTCGCTCACCAGGATCCCGTGGCGTCGCTCGCTCGCCGGGCTGGTCCCGACGAGCACGTCTCCGCGCCAGCTCCACGACCCGCCGGGCGTCGCGTGCCAGCCCGCCAGCGAACCCGGCAGCAGGACGGGCTCGAAGCGAGGGCCGGCGGCGCAGGCGGCGAGGGACGCGACGGCGAGCAGCGGCAGGGTCTTCATGCCCCGGATGCTAGCCGCGGCTAGCCGAGGCCACCTACGTCGACGTCGCTGATCGGCGAGTGCGGCGCCAGCGACGGCGCCTTGGGCAGGTGCAGCCGGAAGGTCGTCCCGCGCCCCACCTCGCTGACCAGGGTGACCTCGCCGCCGTGGCCCTGCACCACCTCGCGGACGATGTGGAGACCCAGCCCGCTGCCGCTCCTGCCGGTCACGTTGGAGCCGCGCTCGAAGCGCTGGAACAAGCGCGCTTGGTCGGCCGCCGGCACGCCGATGCCGTTGTCCTCCACGGCGATCACCCACTGTTCGCCGTGGTCCTCGGCGAACACCCGGAGCCGCGGCGAGCGGTCGTGCGCGCGGTAGGCGATCGCGTTGCCGACGAGGTTGCTCAGCGCCTTGGTGAGACCCCAGCGGTCGACCTCGACCGTCGGCAGCTCGCCGAGCTCGACGACCACGCCGTGCTCGTCGAGCTCGAAGCGCGAGGTCTCGAGCACCTGCTCCACCAGCTCGCGCAGGTCGCAGGCAGCGAACTCCAGCCGCACGCCGTCGTGGTCCAGGCGGGAGCTGTCCAGCAGGTCCCCCACGAGCCGCTGCAGCTGGTCGACCGCGAGCAGGCCGTTCTGCACGGCCTGGTTCTGGGGGGCGCTGAGCGCGCCGAGGTAGCCCTTGTCGAGCGTCGCGAGCATGAGCCGCAGCGCGCTGATCGGCCGGTTGAGGTCGTGCACGGCGCACTGGGCCGCGTCGACGAGCTCGCCCACCTTGCGCGCGAGCTGCTGCCGCTCCTCGTCGACCCGGCCGAACTGCGCGACCAGCTCCAGGTTCGACTGCACCGTCTGGTCGAGCAGCGCCGCGGCGCCGTCCTCGACCGGCGCAGGCGCCGAGGCCTGCGAGGCAGCATCGAGGTCGACGTCGAGTTCGTCGTCGCTCAGGACTTCGTCGCCGTGATGGACGCACGGAACGCCCGCGGGCGCGGCGGCCTCGTCGCGCAGCTCGTAGCCGAAGCCGATCGCGTCCTGCGCTGGCTCGTCGCCCGGCGTAGGCGCCGCCGCGGGCGCCTCGTCCCGCAGCTCGAAGGGCCCGCGCGAGATCCCCTGCGCGGACTCCGCCAGGGGCCCGAGGCGGACGCGCGGCAGCTCGGCGCTGGGCACGGTCGCGCGGCCCCGGCGGACGTCGTCGCCGAGCGCCCAGAGCTTCTGGCGGACGCCGTCCGCCACCTCACGGGGCGAGCCGGCGTCGGTGAGCTGGTAGTGCTCGACCTTGCGCTCGACCAGCGCCGCGGTCGCCTCGACGAACGCCTCGAACACGCCGCGGCCCTCGGTCGCGACCGAGGGGAACGCCGGGACGCCGTCCCGGAACCGGAAGTGGCGGTCGAGCGTCGCCTCGTCGAGCGCGTCCTCGAGGTCACGCTTGTTGTACTGCACCACGATGGGCACGTCCTCGGCGGCGCTGGCCTGCTCGCGCAGGTGCGCGCGCATGCTGTGCAGCGACTCGAGGTTCTCGTCGAGCCGGCTCCGCTGGCTGTCGACCACGAAGACGACCGCGTCGGCGCCCTGTAGGACATAGCGACGCATCCGCTCGTACTTGGGCTGGCCGGGCACGGTAAAGCCCTGCACGCGGATCTTGAAGCCGCTGACCGTGCCGAGGTTGATCGGCAGGAAGTCGAACAGCAGCGTGGACTCTTCCTCGGTGTTGATGGAGACCAGCTGCACCTCGTTGCGCGGGCAGAAGATGCCGTGCACCTGCTGCAGGCTGGTCGTCTTGCCGCCGACGCCGACGCCGTAATAGACGAGCTTGGCGTTGATCGTGCGCTCGGCGACGTTGATGAATCCCATGGCGAGGCTCCCAGGGGCGCCCGCTCCTCCGCGGCCCCCCCCGCCTTCATCGGCATCCGCCGCCGGCGGGCTTCACCGCCGCGGGTAGCCGAGGCCGTCGCGAGGCCGCGGCACCACCGCGTGCCAGCTGACGCGCTCCTCGGCCAGCGCCGCCGCCAGGGTCGCCTGGACCTGCGCGGCCGTGACCGCCGCGCTGCGCGCGACGTCGACGTCGTGGTGCGCGCGCAGCAGCAGGACCTGGATCCGGCCCGGATACGTCGCCGGCTCCTCGGACCACGCCGCCTCGCCGCCTGGGGCCGGCAGCAGCAGCCGGCCGCGGAGCGCCTCGCGCGCAGCCTCGAGCTCGTCCTGCGTCGGCGCGCGGCGCCGCAGGTCGTCCAGCAGCGACTCCAACTCCCCGCGCGTCGCGGCGAGCTCGTCCGCGACCGTCGCCCGGCCGCGCTCGCCCGGCAGCACCTGCACCGGGTCTACGCCCCGTCGAAAGAACACGGCGATCGGGTCGGCCTCCAGCCAGGACCACTTCAGGAACGGCGCGCGCGCGAACAGCTCGCGACCGCGCAGCCGCAGCTGGCGGAACGCCCTGGCGCGCGCCACCTCGGCGGCGACCGCGAAGATCGCGCGCTCGCTCCCCACCGGCGCCGCGACCGCTGCTGCGACGTAGGGCGAGTCGGCGCGCTCGCTGGGGTCCTCGGTCATGGCGCGCTGCCGCCAGCGCGCGGTGCACGCCGCCTGCCCGCGCGGCGGGCAGGGCGCGGCTGCCGCCGTCGCTGTGGGGGTACGTCGGGCGGTGACGGTGGGGTGGTGCGCGCCGTGCGTGTGGCGGCGTGGAGGGGGGTTCGTGGTTGACAGATGAACGCCCGCCGTGCGTGCCAACTGCTTCGGCCGAGTGGCTCGCCCCTCGCCTCGCCGTCGACGGCGTCCTCCCCCTCCTGGTGCGA
>CAZTQF010000254.1:0-4969 GCA_964615255.1 uncultured candidatus Brocadiaceae bacterium
AGCCGGCGCTGGTCTCGCGGCTCGGCCGCGCCTTCGCGCGCGGCGTGCGCAGCGCAGGGTTGATCTCGTGCGGCAAGCACTTCCCCGGCCACGGCGACGTCGCCAGCGACTCGCACCTGGAGCTGCCGACGGTGCCCGGCGACGCCGCGCGGCTGCGCCGGGTCGAGCTGCGGCCGTTCGAGGCCGCGGCGCGCGACGGGCTCGAGTCGGTGATGACCGGCCACCTCGCGGTGCCGGGCCTCGGCGAGGCGCCCGATGTGCCGGCGACGCTGTCCCGGCGGATCCTGCACGGCGTGCTGCGCGAGGAGCTGGGCTTCGAAGGCCTGGTCGTGACCGACGCGCTCGACATGGGCGGGGTCAAGAACAAGCTGTCGCCGGGCGAGGTCGCGGTGCGCGCGCTGCTCGCTGGCGCCGACGTGCTGCTGATGCCGCCCGACCCGCTGGCCGCGCGCCAGGCGGTGGTCGACGCGGTCAACAGCGGCCGCGTGCCCATGGCGCGGCTCGACGACGCGGTCGAGAGGATCCTGGCGATGAAGGCGCGTGTCGGGCTGCTGTCGGGCGGCGGTCTGCTCGCCGCCGACTGGAGAGGGGCGCTGCGCCGGCCGGCGTCGGTCGCGCTCGCCGAGGAGATCGCTGCGCGCGGGCCGGTCCTGGTCCGCGACCGGGACGACGCCGTCCGTGCGACGCTGCAGTCCGGCGACGCGCAGGCGCTGCTGGTGACGCTGGTCGACAAGGACGAAGGGCAGGGCGAGGCGTTCGTCCAGGCGCTCGACGGCCCGGTCGCGGTCGGCCGCGGCGCGAGCGTCGCGCTCTCCAACGCGAGCGCAGCCGAAGAGGTCGAGCGGGCGGTCGCCAAGATCGCGATGGCTCAACTCGTCGTGGTCGCGGTCTACGTCAAGGTGCGCGAGTTCACCGGCGGGCTGAGCGTGCCCGCCAACCTGCAGCCGGTGCTCGACGCGCTGCGCGACGAGCAAGACGTCGTGCTGGTCTCGTTCGGCAACCCCTACCTCGTGCAGGCGGTGCCCGCGGCCGACGCGTACGTCGCCGCCTTCACCCGGACGGCGCACGTGCAGCGCGCCGTCGCCCGGGCGCTGCGCGGCGAAGGCACGCTGCTCGGCCGCCTGCCGGTCTCGATCCCCGGCGTCGCGCCGGCCGGCGCCGGGCTGTCGCTCCGCCCCGTTCTCGGCGACGACGCGATCGCGCCCGCGCTCGAGTCCGCGATCCGCGAGGAGCTGGTCGCGGCCGTGGCGGACCGCGCGTTTCCGGGCGCGGTCTGCGTGGTGACTCGTCACGGCCGCCCGGTCGCGCGGGTCGCGGTCGGGCGCGCTGGCTACGAGGGCGACGCGCCGCCCGTGAGCGCCGACGCGCGCTACGACCTCGCGTCGCTGACCAAGGTCTGCGCGACGACGCCCGCGGTCCTGGCCCTGGTCGCCGACGGCGTGGTCTCCCTCGACGACCCGGTGCAGAAGTGGGTCCCGGCGTTCGTCGGCGCGGGCAAGCAGCAGGTCACGGTGCGACACCTGATGGCGCACCAGGGAGGCCTGCCGAGCTACGTGCGGTTCTTCCGAACCTTGGCCGGCCGAGACGCGATCCTCGCGGCGGCCGCGGCCGAGGGGCTGATGCTCGAGCCCGGCACGGCGGTGCGCTACAGCGACCTCGGCTTCATGCTGCTGATGGCCGTCGTCGAGGCTGCGTCCGGCGAACGCTTCGAGGCGTTCGTCGCGCGGCGCGTCACGGGCCCGCTGCGCTCCGGCGCGCGGTTCGCGCCGACGGACCAGCCGCCGATCGCAGCGCCCCCGACGGAGCAGGACGCGTGGCGCGGCCGCGTCGTCCGCGGCCACGTGCACGACGAGAACGCCTACGCCATGGGCGGGGTCTCCGGCCACGCGGGCCTGTTCGCGAGCGCCGACGACGTCGCTCGCTACGCGTCGACCCTGCTCGCCGGCGGCGGCGCGCTGCTGCCTCGAGACCTCGTCGCGGCGGCGACGCGGCCGTCGGGCATCGGCGACGACGTCACCCGCGGGCTCGGCTTCCAGCTGCTGCGCAGCGGTTCGTGGGCGGGGACCGAGGTGCCCGCAGAGACCTTCGGGCACACGGGCTTCACCGGCACGTCGATGTGGTGCAGCCCGCGGCACGACGTCGCGGTCGTGCTGCTGACCAACCGCGTGCACCCGACGCGCGTGAACAACCGGATCACCGACGTGCGCCGCCGCGTGCACGACGCCGTCATGGAGTGGCTGCGGTGAGCCTCAGGGCCAGAGTTTGCGCCCTGCTCCTCGCCGGGCTGTGCCAACAAGCGGCGCTGGTCGCCCAGGACGCGGCGCGGCCGCGCCTGCACATCATCGGGGCGAGCGTGAGCGGAGGCTTCACCGACGGGCCGCTGTTCGGGGCCGAAAAGCAGGGCGAGTCGGTCTCGCTGCTGCGGCTGTTGTCGGCGTGGTGCGGCGATGAAGCCAAGGTCAGCACGCACCCGCCGATGGCGATGTGGGGCCTGTTCCGGGACCCCGACAAGATCGGCCGCGACGAGCTTCGGCTCGCCGCGCGGCGCAGGCCGGACGCGGTCGTGGCCGTCGATTTCCTGTTCTGGTTCGCCTACGGCTACGTGCGCGGAGACCCCGAGGTGCAGCGACCCGCGCGCTTCGAGCGCGGGCTGTCGCTGCTGGATGAGCTGGAGGTCCCGATGGTCGTGGGCGACCTCCCCGACATGCGCGGTGCGGCGGCCCGGATGCTGAACGAGCGCCAGATCCCGTCGCCCGCCATGCTGACGCGCCTGAACGCGCGCCTCGCGGCCTGGTCCAAGGCGCGCGGTGACGTGACGATCGCGCCGGTCGCGCGCCTGATCCGCGAGCTCAAGACGTCGGGAGGCGCGCTGCCGCTCGCTGACGGCCCCTTCGCGGCGCCGCCGGGCGCGCTCCTGCAGCAAGACCGCCTCCACGCGACGCGGCTCGGCATGGCGTTGCTGGCTTTCCGCCTGCAAGGCACGCTGCAGCGGCAGTTCCCCGCGACCTCGCCGCTCCGGGCGCGCGCTTGGACGTTCGAACAGTTCGTCGAGGCTGCGGGCGCGGCCGTCGAGCTCAAGGATCTGCGCGCCGGCGCGGCGGAGAAGCGGCGCTGATGGGGGGAGCCGAGGTCCTGCCGCGTCCGCGCGGGCGCGCGCTCGGGCTCGCCGCCGCGACCGTCTGGGGCCCCTGCCTGCTGCCGCTGCTGCTCGGGCTGCTGCGGGACTGCAGCCATTGCCTCACGACCTACGCCAAGCTGTTCGCGATCGTCCCCGGCGTGCTGCTCCCGGTGCTCACCGAGCACAACGGCGCGTGGTTCGGCGCCTTGGGCGGCGCTGCGACGCTCGCGCTGCTGGTCGGCAACTACTGCGCCGCGCGGGAGCTGCCGCGACGATGGCTCTACGCGACCCAGGCGTTGACGGGGGTCTTGATCGGGCTGGAGTCGGTCGCGCTCGCATACGCGCTGCGCATGTAGCGCGCGCGGACCTGCGGCTACCGCGCCAGCAGCTCCTGCCAACCCGGACGTTGCTGCAGGCGCGCTCGCTGCGGTCCGAGGAGGTCGAGCTGCCAGGCCTCGAAACGCGCGCGCTTTTCTGCAGCGGCCGCTGCGTAGCCGTCCGCGAGGTCTCCTCGTCCGAGGTCCAGGGCCGCCAGCGCGCCCGTGAGCATCCAGCGCAGGTCTGTGGCCGTGCGCTCGTAGCGCTGCAGCTCACGGCTGAGCCGCCGCTGCAGCTCGCCGACTAAGGCGCTGTCGTCTCGCTCGCCGCTCCCGCTCCGGTCGAGGATCTCGAGGATCAGGTGTTCGATCAGGTAGCGGTTGGCCTGCGCCGGCTCGGCGCGTTGCCCCGCGCGCGTCGCGAGGTCCAAGAAGTGCTGGGAGAGGCCCGCGCGCAGCACCGGGTGGGGTGCTTCGACGACCTCTCGGATCGCCCGCTCGACGTCGCCCAGCTCGGCGAGCGCGACGCTGACGAGCGCGCGCAGCTCGGGGTTGGCGGGGTCGAGCGCGAGGCCGCGTCGCGCGAGCGGGATCGCCTCGCCGTAGCGGCCGCCGCGGGCCAGCACTTCGCCCAGCAGGAGCAGCAGCGGCGGCGCGAACGGGCGGCGCGCGAGGGCCAGAGCGGCGCAGTGCGCGGCCTGCTGGAGGTCACCGGCGTTCATCGCCTCGCGCGCGCGGAGCTCGTGCCAGCGCGGCTCGTAGGGCATCCACCACGCGGCCCGGTCGACGGCTGTGAGCGGGGGTGCCGCGCCTTCGCGCCGCGCCGTGAGGTAGTCGGTCGCGGCGGTGTTGCCCGCGATCGGGAGCAGCCCGAGCGCGATCAGCGTCACGCCCAGCGCGACGTCGAGCAGGCCGCGCGGCCCGCGAGGCTTTGCCTGCGGGGCGGCCGGGTGGCGCGCGCCGGCGAGCCAGAACGCGAGCGCGGCGGCCGGCGCGTTGAGCGCGGGCGCGCGCACCAGCATCATCAGGAGCAGCGCCACGAGGGGGAGGAGCAGCTCCTTGTCCTCGCGGCCGCGCTGCAAGCGGAACAGCAGCAGCGCGAACAAGAGCAGCGCGGGCGCGCCGCCGTCGACCAGCAGCTCGAGCCAGTCGTTGTGCGCGTTGCGGACCTCGGTCGGGAACCGCCGGCCGAAGCTGGAGGCCTCGATCTCGGCCTGGCTCCGCTTCCTGGGGTACTGGACCTGGAACTGGCCCGGGCCGTGGCCCCAGAGCGGCGCCTCCGCGAGCAGCTCGCCGACGCCGTCGGCGATCTCGAACCGGACCTGCAGGGTCACTGCGCTGCGGTCGAGAGAAGGGTCGTGCGCCGAGGTGTGCGCGGGCAGCGCCGGGTTCGCCGCGCCTACCATGGCGCCGGCCGCGCCGCCGGCCGCGAGCGCCAGCGCGGCTGCCGCCGTGCAGCGCCAGCGACCGGGCTGCCGTCGGCCGAGGAGCGCCAGCAGGCCGGCGCCCCCGAGCCCGAGGACGAGGACCGGGG
>CAZTQF010000255.1:0-4959 GCA_964615255.1 uncultured candidatus Brocadiaceae bacterium
GCCTGCGCAGCCGACGCGTCCACGCCGGCGGTGGCGGGACGCCTCCGGCGGCGAGCGTCGTCTTGAGCACGGCGGAGATCGCCGACGCGGTCCAGCACGCGCTGGTCGTGACCGGGCAGCCGGCGGCCGCCGTCTGCTACGGCGCGGTCCAGGCGGAGCGGTCAAGACGACGCAGCGCGGTGGCGACGCTGGCGCCGCACGCCGGCGCGCGCGGCGCCGCGGGCCGCGACTCGGACCCGCTGGGCGGCCGCTGGGCGGGGGAGGGCTAGGCCATGCGGCTCAAGCGCCTCGTCGCGCGCGGCTTCAAGTCGTTCGCGGACAAGACCGAGTTCGAGTTCGACTCGGGCCTCACCGGGATCATCGGTCCCAACGGCTGCGGCAAGTCGAACGTCGTCGACGCGATCAAGTGGGTGCTGGGCGACCAGCGGGCCAAGAGCCTGCGCGGCTCGGCGATGACCGACGTGATCTTCAAGGGCGCCGAGGGGCGCGAGGCCATGGGCATGGCGGAGGTGACGATCACCTTCGAGGACCCCGAGGGCAGGTTCGACGGCCACACGGAGATCGACATCTCGCGCCGGCTGACGCTCGACAAGGAGTCGAGCTACCTGGTCAACGGCAGCGAGGTCCGGCTGAAGGACGTTCGCGACGTGCTGCTCGACACGGGGCTCGGGACGGGCGGCTACTCGGTGATGGAGCAGGGGCGCATCGACGCGGTGCTCTC
This sequence comes from uncultured candidatus Brocadiaceae bacterium, assembly GCA_964615255.1. Classification (GTDB taxonomy): domain Bacteria; phylum Planctomycetota; class UBA1135; order UBA1135; family UBA2386. The sequence goes on from CAZTQF010000255.1 coordinate 722, forward strand.
CGCCAACCCGGAGGCGCGCCGTACGATCTTCGAGGAGGCCGCGGGCGTCGCGCGCTTCAAGCTCCAGAAGAAGGAGACCCTGCGCAAGCTCGAGCGCACCGACCAGAACCTCGCGCGCGTCACCGACCTGCTCGAGGAGCGCGGCAGGCGGATCCGCAGCCTGCGGATCCAGGCGGGCAAGGCGCGCCGCTTCAAGGAGCTGCAGGCGGCGCTCTGCGACCTGCGGGCAGCGCTCGCGGTGGTCGACGGCGAGCAGCTCCGCGAGCAGTGGCACACGCAGGCGGCCAGGCTGACCGCGCTGCAGGACGACCTGGTCGCCGCCGAGGCGGGGCGCGCCGAGGCCGGCGCGGAGCTCGAGCAGCGTGAGGCTGCGATCGCGGAGTTCGCGGCGGCGCTCGAGGCCGTGCAGGAGGAGCTGCGCGGCTGCCAGTCCCGGCTCCTGCAGCACCGGGAGCGCGCCGGCTCGTTCGCGAGGCGCGCGGAAGACCGCCTCGCAGAGCTCGAGCGGGGGCGGCAGCGCGGCGAAGGCATCTCCGGCCAGCGGGAGGAGCGCAGCAGCGTGCTCGCGCAGGACCGCGACGGCCTCGTCCGCAAAGAACAAGAGCTGATCGCGCTGCACAAGCAGCTCGAAGAGCAGCGGGCCGTGACCTCCGCCGCTGCCGCCGCGCTCAAGGAGCTGGTGCGCGCGCGCGAGGTGATCCGCGAGCGCCAGCTCGAGCTGCTTCACCGCCGGACGCGCGCGCGCAACGTCGCGGCCGACGCCTCGGCCAAGGTGGCAGCGGCCCGCAGCCGCGAGGCGCGGCTCGGCGAGCGACGCGCTGTGCTCGGCGAGGAGGCGGCGCGGCTGGGCGCCGACCTGGGGCGCTGGCGCGCGGAGCTGGTCGAGCACGGCACGCGCGAGCGGCTGCTGCACGAGCGCGAGCAGGTCGCGCTCAAAGACCTCGAGGGCGCGGACGTCGCGGCCGCAGAGCTCGCCGAGCAGGAGTCGCAGCTCCGCTACCAGCTGACCGAGGTCGAAGGGCGGCGCCAGGCGCTCATGGCGATGGAGGCCCACATGGAGGGCTTCGACCAAGGCCCTCGCTACGTGCTCGAGCAGCAGCCCGAGGGGCTGCGCGGCCGCCTGCTCGACCTGATCGAGGTCGACAGCCGCCACGGCGCGGCGCTCGAGGCGGCGCTGGGCCCCTACGTGCAGGCGCTCGTCGTGGACACGCGCGAGAACGCCGCGGCGATCGTGCGCGACCTCTCCGAGCAGCGGCTCGGCCGCGTGCTGCTGCTCGTCGAGGAGTCGTTCGAGGACCAGCCGCCGTGCGCCAAGGGCAGCTCGCTGCTGCAGCCGCCGGCCGGCGCGGACTACCTGACGGACCTGATCCGCCACGTCGTCGAGGAACAGGAGGCGAGCGCGGCGTCCGGCAGCGCAGCGAGCCGCAAGCTGATGGCGTGGCTCCTGCGCGGGGTCGTCGTCGCGGACTTTGACATCGCTGACTCGAGCCGCGCGGACCTGTGCTTCGTCACGCCGGACGGGACCGTGGTCTGTGGTCCCCGAATGGAGGGCGGCCTCGCCGCCGAGGGCCACCAGGGCCTCGTGGTCCGGCGCTCCCAGATCGTCGAGCTCGGCGAGCGCGCCGAGGTGCTGCGCTCCGAGATGGCAGAGCTCCAGCAGGGTAAGGAGGCTGCCACCGGCCGCGTCGACCGGCTGAAGCGCGAATTGAAGGCGGTCGGTGAAGCGCTCGCGCGCGTCCGCCGCGAAGCGCAGGCCGCGCACGCGCAGGAGTCTCGTTTGGTGGCTCGGAGCGAGGACATCGACCGGGAGCAGCAGGAGATCGCGCAGGAGGCCTCCGACCTCAGCCGCGCGGGCGCTGCGGCCTATGCGGACCTGGGCACTTCGCTCCTCACGCAGCTCCTGCTGGTGCGCCTCGAGAAGCGCGCCGGCGCCGAAGAGCAGGGACACGGAGAGGAGATCCGCGCGGCGGAAGACTCACAGCGCGCCGAGCAGGCCAAGGAGCAGGAGCTGCGGATCCGGCAGGTGCAGGCGGGGGAGGTCCGCGAAGGCCTCGCGCGCTCGATCAAGATGCACGAGGAGGCGGTGCGGGACTTCGACCGCGCGCTCCAGGAGATCACCGAGCGGCAGCAGCAGGCCGAGAAGGACCGCGCCGAGGCGCTTTCTGAGCAGGAGCAGCTGCTCGCGGCAGCGACGGAGATCGAAGCCACCGTCAGCGCGCGGATCATCAGCAAGGAAGAGGCCGAGGGCCGCGTAGCACAGGCGCGCGCCGCGCGCGAGCAGGTGCAGGACCAGGTCCAGGACTGGGAGCAGCGCTACGCGGTCGCCAACGAGTCGTTGACCCAGTCCCGCCTCGCCGTGGCCGACGTGGAGCACCGCTTCGAGCGGCTCGAGGAGCGGCTGCGCGAGGACACCGGCATCGAGCTGCGCCGCTGCCTCGGAGAGGTCCAGGGGATCGGCCGGATCGACCCGTCCCTGCTCTACGGCCCGGTGGCTCCGGCCGACGCGGTGACGTTCCTGCAGGGCCCGCCGCTGCCGCCCGAGGTCGTCGAGCAGTGGTTCGGCCTCCGCCGGCTCTGGCTGGAGGACGACTTCGACGCCAAGCAGGCGCGCAAGGAGGTCCAGGTCCTGCAGAGCCAGAAGGACCGGCTCGGCGCGGTCAACGTGGACGCGGTCCAGGAGCTGGACGAGGAAGAAGGCAACTTCTCGCAGCTCGAGCAGGAGGTCCAGGACCTCAAGGAATCGCGCAAGACCCTGATGGAGACGCTCAAGCGCCTCGAGACCGAGTCGAAGACGCTCTTCGAAGAGACGTTCCACGAGGCCCGGAAGAACTTTCAGGAGATCTTCCGCAAGCTCTTCCAGGGCGGCAAGGCCGACATGTTCTTGTCGAACATGGAGGACGACATGCTCGAGGCGGGCATCGAGATCGTCGCGCAGCCGCCGGGCAAGCAGCTGCAGTCCATCAACCTGCTGTCCGGCGGCGAGCGGTCGATGACCGCGGTCGCGATCCTGTTCGCGCTGTTCAAGGTCCGGCCGAGCCCGTTCTGCATCCTCGACGAGGTCGACGCGGCGCTCGACGAGACCAACGTCGAGCGCTTCCTCCGGGTGCTGCGGGACTTCACCGGCGAGACGCAGTTCTGCGTCGTGACCCACCACAAGCGCACGATGGCCGAGTGCCAGGTGCTCTACGGCATCACGATGCAGCGGCGCGGCGTGAGCTCGCGCATTGCCGTGGCGCTGAGCGAGGTGGACACGATCCAGGACGGCGGCGTGCCCGGCGCCGCGGCGGTCGCTGACCCGGCGAAGAAGCGGCGGATCGCCGGCGAGGAGCAGGTCGGGTTCGCCTAGCGCGTCTGCGGCTCGGACTGCGGGCCGGTCAGACCTTGGCGCCGCCGCTCCGACAGCGCTCTTCGAGGAACGCGCGCGCCTCGCTCGAGGCGCAGTCCGGCGGGAAGAACGCGCTCTGTTTGCGGATCACCTCGATCAACCACACGTCGGGATAGCGCCACAGCTGCCGCAGGCCCTGCCACGCGAACCGCGAGCTGGCGTGGTCCATGTGGATCGAGAAGCCGTCGTCGAACAGCTCGTAGCGGATCTGTTGTGACGGCGACTGGCGCAGCCAGAGCTGGTAGACGGACCGGCCGGCCTTGGCATAGAGCGCGAGCGCCAGCGTCATCGTCGCCACGAAGCCTCCGCCCATCAGGCCGTAGAACAGCGGGCCGTCGCCGCCCAACCCGAAGCGGAGCAGCGGGAATGAGGCGGCGTAGAGCAGCAAGACCTTGACCAGGGCCCAGCGCTTGTCGCGACGCAGCGCCCGCGTCACGAACGCTTCGTCGAACGGGAACGTGAAGGAGTGCCGCGCCTCGGTCATTGCTGCTCCGCATGCTAGCGGGCACCCTGGTGCCCATGCGTCGCAAACCGCTGCTGGGGATCCTCGCTGCGCTCGGCGCCTGCTCGGCGCCGCCGCCGTCGTTCGACGCGCCTCGCTTCGCGCTGTTCGCCGAAGACCTGCGCGGGTTCGCGTGGCGGCAGGTCCAGGAGCTCGGCGTGCCGGGCGTCTGGATCGCGCTGCTCGAGGTCGACCCCGTCACGGGCGAAGAGCACCTGTGGGCGGACCACGTGGGCCGGCCGGTGAACAGCTACCCGCCGCAGCACCGTCGCGCGGTGTTGGCGACCCATCGCGTGGCCTCGATCAGCAAGCTGTTCACCGCCACCGCGGCGATGGTGCTGGTCGAACGCG
>CAZTQF010000256.1:0-4938 GCA_964615255.1 uncultured candidatus Brocadiaceae bacterium
ACGCCGACCGGCTCACGGGCCTGCTCAGCGACGGCCGCGCCATGGCGATCGACCGCGCGATCACCGACCTCGCGCGCTTCACGGCGACGGTCACCGCGCACGAGTGCGGCCACTCGGTCGGCCTCGTCGAGAACGGCCCGATGCCGAGCGGGCTCTACGGCGACGACGACGTCAACTTCCCGGGCTCGGCCAACGGGCACATCCGCAACGCGGACCTGTTCCCCGCGGGCGCCACCAACGTGATGAGCCCGGGCCTCTCGTACACGACCGCCACGAGCTTCGAGACGGCGTTCAACACCCTCAACATGGCCTACCTGCGCGAGCAGGTCTTCTACGGCAACTGATGATGCGACCCCTCTTCTTCGTTTGCTCCGCGCTCGCCCTCGCGGCGACGACGACCGGACAGAACCTCCGCCGCGGCCTGGTCTCGGCCGACGCCGTGCTCGTCGGTCGCCAGGTCGGCAAGACGTCCCGAGGCGACGCGCTGACCCTGCACCGCGTGCAGGTGCTCGAGGCCGTGCGGGGCCTCGACGGCGCCCGCGCCGTGACGGTCCTCGACTGGCCGAAGCTCTCGCTCCACAACCGCCCGACCCCGCGACAGACGCGGCTGTTCTGCCTGCAGGACGCGAGCGCTGTCGCGAAGCGCCTCGGGCTGCCGAGCAGCGAAGCGCCCTACTTCAAGCTGGTCGGGTGGCAGGGCAGCCACCCGCTGGTCGGCAAGGACCGCGACGGCGACCCGGTGCTGCGCCTGGCGCGCCTGCTCGCCGCATCCGAGCGCGGCGCGCCGCCCGGCGTGACGGCCTCGAGCCTGGTCCAGTTCGCGCTCGGGGGCGACGCCCGGGTCCGCGACGAGGCCGCGCAGCTCCTCACCGAACGCAGCGACCTGCGCGGCCAGCTCGCCGGCGTGCACTGGAGCCGCCTGATGGCGCGCGCCGCGGGCGAGGTGGACGACGTCGACTACAAGATCGCGCTCGCGACCCTCTGCGCCGAGCAGCGGCTGGACGGCCTCGTCGAGGCGCTGGCCGTGTCGCTCGGACCGGTGACCGACCCGCGCTACGCGCGGTGCCTCGGCCGCATCAGCAAGGTGCTGCACGGCGAGCAGGCCACCGACGTGCTGGGCCGACGCCTGCGCAACCTGGCCCGGAGCGAGGACCGGCGCATGGTCCTGCTGACGATCGGCGCGACCGGGACCCGGTCGGCGCTCGACGCGCTGCTGAAGATGGACGAACGCGACGCTGCGGTGACCGCCGCGCTGCGGGAGCACCGCTCCAAGGCCGCGCAGCAGGCCGCCGACGCGCGGCGCTGATCCGCGGCGGCGGCGTGCTAGCGGCCGCCGGCGAGACGGCGCAGCAGCTCGAGCGCGCGCGGTCGCTCCTCGAGGTGTTCGCGGACCTGCAGCTCGGGCGCGACGCGGGGCATCCGCGTCCCGTTGCCGTGCCAGCGCTTGCCCAGCTGGTCGGGGTTGGGGTTGGTCAGATAGGCCGCGCCCGCAGCTCCGAGGGTCCACTCGACCATCGGCAGCGGACTGCGGCCGGCGAACAGCTGGAGCCGCGGCGCCAGCGGACCGTCGAGCTCCAGCTCGAGCTCGAAGCCGACGCCGAGCAGCCAGCGGAGGCGTTCGCGGCTGGCGCGACGCAGCGCTGCGCCGTCGCGGAAGATCGCAGCGCCCTGCTCGGCGACCGCCTCGACGGCGGCGACCGCGCGCCGGACGTGCTGCTGGGTCTCCCGGTGTTGGCGCGGCATGTGCTCGAGCGAGCGCTCCAGCGGGCCGGTCCACACGACGAGCCGCTCGGTCGGCGTTTGCTCCCGCCGCGCGGCTTCCACGAGCACGCGCTCGAGCACCAGCAGCGCGCCCAGCCCGAGCGGTCGGTAGAGGTCGCCGCCGTCGCCGCAGCACGCGAGCCGCACGCCCGACCACGCGCGCACGCGGTCCGTGCGCCGAGACTCGGCGCCGCGGCGCCAGGGCTGCAGCGCGCGCGCACCGTGCACGACCCACACGTCCCGCAGCCGGTTGCGCCGTCCCTGCGCGAGCGCGATCCGGACCCTGGCGCCGTCGGCGAGCAGCAGCTCGACGCCAGCGCCGAACGGCCCCGCGACCTCGCCGCTGCGCAGGTGCAGCGCCCCGTCGGGCGCGACCAGGAGCTCCCGGCCCGAAGGAAACGTCAGCTTGACTCCGGCGCTGCGGCACGCGACGCGCACACCGCCCGGGGTGACGCAGCCGTCCTTGGCGTCGAACCGCAGGGCGCGCGGCGGCGCGGCCACGCCGCCGCCTCCCAATCCGAAGTCGGCGACGTCGATAGAGTCATCGCAGTCAGCCAGCACGACCTCCGGCAGGGCGAGCCGCAGCGCGGCCAAGGGCTCGTCCTGCTGCTGCGCGAGCGCCAGCTGCAGCGACGCGGTGGTGGCGATCAGGACGCGCAGGGATGGGCCGTTCACATGGGGCCTATCGGCACGTGGGCGCCGCTCCCCGTAGCCCTCGGCCGCCGGACCGGGCTCAGGCTTCCGGCACGGACACGCCGAGCTCGGCCGCGATGCCCGCGAGGAACGCGCCGACGTCGGTCACGATCCCCTGGCTCTGCGCGGAGCCGCGGTCGCTCAGCTTGCTGACGACGGCCGGGTGGATGTCCACGCAGACCGTCAGCACGTCGGCGGGGATCATGTTGCCCGTGCCGATGCCGTGCAGCATGGAGCTGAGGATGACGACCATGCCAGCACCCTGGAGCAGCTCGGCGTAGCCGGCCTGCGCCGCGATCAGGTCCATCTCGGTGTCGGGCAGCGGACCGTCGTCACGGATCGAGCCGGCGAGGCAGTAGGGCACGCGCGCCTCGACGCACGCGTGCATCACGCCGGTGCTCAGCACGCCCTGCGCGACCGCGTTGGGGATGTTGCCGGCCCGCCGCACGACGTTGATCGCGCGCATGTGGTGCATGTGGCCGTGCACCGCGGGGCGGCCGGTGGCGAGCTCGACGCCGAGGCTCGTGCCGTAGAGCGCGACCTCGATGTCGTGCACGGCGAGCGCGTTGCCGCTGAGCAGCCCATCGACGAGGCCCGCGCGCAGGATCGCCGACAGCGTCGGCGCCGCGCCGACGTGCACGACGACCGGCCCGGCGACCAGCACGACCTTGCGGCCCGCGGCGCGCACCTCGCGCCAGGCGTCGGCGACCTCCTTGACCTGCGCGGCGAGGCGGCGCTCCGAGCTGACGCCCCCCTGCATGAAGCCGAAGTTGCCGCGCTTGCGCTTCCGGGTCGTCGGCGCCGACACCCGGATCCCCTCGAACCCGACGACGCACCGCATCCCGACCTCCAAGTCCCGCAGCTTCACGCAGGTCGGCACGCCGTCGCCGGCGTCGACCACGGCGGCGTCCATGCGCTGCTTCTCGACGTGGATCCAGCGGCCCTCGACCCGCACCTGGGTCGAGAGGTTGGTGGTCGAGTAGAAGCCGGCGGGCGCCGTGCCCGCGATGTCGACCGGCTCCCAGACCGCGTCCTCGGTCTCCAGCTCGCTCAGCCCGAGCGACATCAGGTCGGCCTGCACGCGCACGAACGTGTCGTGGTCCGGCGCGCGCACCTCCAGCTCCATCTCGCTCGCGTCGTGGCGCAGCTTGCCGATCTCCAGCCGCGTAATCTCGTAGGCCGCGCCGGCTGCGTCGACAGCCTCCATCGCGTCCGACAGCAGGCCGCTGTCGATCAGGTGGCCGCGCGCGTGAAACTTCGCAACGAGGAGATCGCTCACGGATGGAAAGTAGCCGCGCGCAGAACGGCAGGCCAGCGAACCGAGGCCGCGAGCGCCTCGTTGCAGCCGACCCCCGCTGCCTTTCTCGACGACGCCGGTGCTAGCATCTCGTGCCGGACCCTGAACAGCGAATGACCCCGCTCGCGCAACGACTCATCGACGCCGTCGGCCAGACGGTTCACGGCAAGGCCCAGGCCGTCGAGCAGGCCGTGATCGCGCTGATCGCGGGCGGCCACCTGCTCATCGAGGATCTCCCAGGCGTCGGCAAGACGCTGCTCGCGCGCACGCTCGCGCAGTCGCTCGACCTGCCGTTCCAGCGGGTGCAGTGCACCTCCGACCTGCTCCCCAGCGACCTCATCGGAGCGCAGGTCTACCACCCGCGCACGGGCGAGCTGACCTTCCGCAAGGGCCCGGTGTTCACCTCGGTGCTGATGGCCGACGAGCTCAACCGCACGCCGCCGCGCACCCAGTCGGCGCTGCTGGAGTGCATGGCCGAGCGACGCGTGACCGTCGACCGCGAGACGTTCGAGCTGCCTGAGCCGTTCTTCGTGATCGCGACCCAGAACCCGCTGTCTACCGCGGGGACCTACATGCTCCCCGACAACCAGCTCGACCGGTTCCTGATCCGCATCGAGCTCGGCCACCTCGACCCCGAGTTCGAGGTCGAGGTCGTGAGCCGCGAGGACGGCCACCGGCTCGCTGACGGGGTCGAGCCGGTCGCCTCGCGTGACGACCTGCTCGCGGCTCGGCGCGCGGTCGACTCGGTCCGGTGCGACCGCGAGCTCGCGGCTTTGATCGTCGAGCTCGCGAACCGCACGCGCACCTCATCGGACATCCTGCAGGGCGTCAGCACGCGCGGCGCGCAGGCGCTCCACCGCGCCTGCCGGGCGCGCGCCTACGTGCACGGCCGCGACTTCGTCGTGCCGGACGACGTGCGCGAGCTGCTGGCGCCGGCGTGGGCGCACCGGCTCACGCCCCGGTCCGGCGCCGACCCGGCCGCGCTGCTGCAGGAGACGCTCGCGGGCACACCGCTGCCGGACTAGCAGCAGGCACGGACCATGGCGACGCCGAACAGCACGCTCGAGTGGACCGCGCGCGGCAGGACCGTCGCGTGGCTCGCCGCGCTCGCAGGCGGCGCCGCCTGGCTGGGCGGCGACGAGAACGCGCGGCTCGCCGCTGCGATGCTCGCAGCGCCGGTCGTCGTC
>CAZTQF010000257.1:0-4930 GCA_964615255.1 uncultured candidatus Brocadiaceae bacterium
TCCACGTTCGCGTTCCGCGGCGAGTCGGACATCGTCGACGAGGTGGAGCGCCGCGTCACAGCCGCCGAACAGGGTCTCTGAGCCGGCGATCGCGGGCGAGCCGTTGACGTAGTTGTCGGTGGTGTAGGTCCAGAGCGGCGCGCCGCCGTCGCGGTCGAAGCAGTAGACGTTGGCGTCGTAGCTGCCGACGAGCAGGCGGGTGCGTCCGTCTGCGTCGCGGAACCAGTTCGCGCCGCCCAAGATCCGGTCCCCGGTCTCGTGCTTCCAGACGAGGGATCCGTCGTCTGCGTCCAGCGCGTAGAAGAAGAAGTCCGACGAGCCGACGTAGACCCGACCGTCCAGGACGAGCGGCGGCGCCTCGACCATGTCCTGGGTCTCGAACCGCCAGCGCTGCGCGCCGGTCTGCAGGTCGATGGCATAGACCGCGTTGTCCGTGGAGCCTACGTAGACGACGCCGCGAGACACGACCGGGGATGACAAGATGTCGCCCTTGGTCTCGAAGCGCCACGCGAGCTCCAGCGCGTCGCCGAGCCGCGCGGCCGACACGCCGTGCAGCTGGGGGTTGCCGCGGTAGTGGGGCCACTCGGTGCTCGGCGGCGGCCCCAGGTCGGCGACGGGCCGGCGAGCGCGCGGCGGCGGGACGAAGCGGTACTTGGCGAGCAGCCGCTGGCGGAGCCGGAGCACCTCGGAGCTGCGCGCCTTGCCGCTCGCGAGCTCGCGCCGGAGCGCCGGCGCGACCTCGGCGAGCGAGGTCTCGGTCCGATCCAGCAGCTGGATCAGGTGGACGCCGACCGGCGAGGGCACCGGCGCGGAGACCTCGCCCACCTCGAGCGTGCGCACCGCCTCGGCGAACGCGTCGCCGTAGCGGCGGTAGTTGTAATCGGGGAGCAGCCCCGCCTCGTCGCGTCGGTCCGGGTCGCGTAGCAGCCTGCGCGTGACGCGGTCGTGTGACGCTTGGAGCAGGTCGACGAAGTCCGCTCCCTGCTGCAGCTGCAGAAGGAGCGCCGCGGCGCGCGCCGCGGCGGTCTTCGGCCGCGACATGCGCTCGGTGCTGAGCACGTGGCGGACCCTCACCCGCACGCCGCCGACGCCGTAGCGATGCTCGAACAGCTCCTGAAGCGCGAGCTCGTCGGCGGCTCGTTCGGCGCCGACGAGCGCCGCGATCCTCAGGTCGCGGAGCGCCTCGGTCGCCCGTCGCGCGCGGGCCGCAGGGTCGTCCGCTGCGCGGCCGACGGACGCCCGCGAGGCCTCCGAGCGCGCCAGCGTCGGCGCGCTGCGCGCGAGGCCCTGCGCCTCGCACTCCGCGGCGAGCGCCATCGCGAACGCCAGGTTCTCCAGGATGCGGGGGCTGCGACGGCCGCCGCCGAAGCGGCCGAGCGCCGCCTCGGTGATCGCGCCAGCGTCGAAGGTGACGATCGCCTCGCCCGCAGGCCCGGCATCTTGGCGCGCGGAGTAGAACGCGCGCGTCGCGTCGAGTCGGATGCGCTGCGCGGCGAGCGGCGCCGCCGCGCAGGCCGCGAGCGCTACGGCCGCCCAACGCCTCACGCCAACAGCTCCCGGTACAGGCCGGCGAACGCCGCGGCGTCGACGTCACGCGGGTTGAACTGCGCGGTCCACTGCGTCGCTGCCTCAGCCGCCAATTCTTCGGCGGCACCCGCCGGGGCGGCGTCGAGGTGCGGGCCGAACCCGGCGCGTTCGACCAGCGCTGTGAGCCGGGCGCGCAGGCGCGAGGAGGCCTCGAGGTCGTCGTCCTGCGCCCCCGCGAGGCCGGCGGCGCGGGCGAGCGCTGCGTAGCCGCTGCGCGCGTCCGCGTCGGCCGTGTTGTAGGCGACGACCCAGGGCAGCGCCTGGCCGACGGCCTGGCCGTGCGGGAGGCCGAAGCGGCGCGACAGCGGGTTCGCCATCGAGTGCGCGGCGCCGAGCATGCTGTTCTCGATCGCGAGGCCTGCGAGCGCCGACGCGTGCAGCATCGCGGCGCGGGCGTCGAGGTCGTCCGGCGCAGCGAGCACGACCTCGAGGTTGCGCTCGGCGAGCACGAAGGCCTCCTCCGCGAGCGCGCACGACGCCGGCGAGCGGCGACGCGTGACCATCGCCTCGACCGCGTGCGTCAGCGTGTCGAGGCCCGTGCAAGCGGTCACGAACGGAGGCAGCGTCGTCGTCAGCTCGGCGTCGAGCAGGGCGAACGCGGGCGCGGTGCCGCCGCAGGCCATCTTCTGGCCGGTGTCGCGGTTCTTGATCAGCGCGAACGACTGGGTCTCGCTGCCGGTCCCGGCGGTCGTCGGGATCGCCAGCAGCCGCGGCTGCGAGACGTCGACGCGTCCGCGACCGACGTAGTCGGCCATCCGGCCGCCGCCGCACGCGAGCATCGCGCAGCCCTTGGCGGTGTCGATCGCGCTGCCGCCGCCGATCGCCACGATCCAGCGGACCTCCGCCTGGCGACCGGCCAGCGCGTAGGCCCGCAGGCACGCCTCGACCGCGTCCTCGTCCGGATCAGAGCGCACCGCGTCGTAGATCGAGAACGGCGCGCCGGCCGCCTCGAGCTGCGCGCCGAGCCGCGCGGTGTGGCCGGCGGCCGCGACGCCCCTGTCGGTCACGACGAAGGCTGGGCCGTCGACGATGCGTCGGACCTCTCGGAGCGCGCCCGGTCCGCGCACGATCTCGGTCGCTTGCACGAACGCCGGGCCGTCCATCTACCAGCCAGCGGCGCGCTGGATCGCGCGGCGCTCGTAGAGGAACTCGAACAGGTTGCCCTCGTGGGGCTGGTCCCACTCCACGTGCGACGTGGGCACGGGCCCGAGGTTGAGCCGGTCGACGTTCTCCGAGGACTTGAGCGCGTCGATCAGCGCGGGGTCCTTGGTGATCGCGGTCACCACCAGGCTAGGCCCCATGTCCGAGACGAGCCGCTCGGGCGGGACCTCGACCACTGAGGTGAACGGAAACAGGAACTCCGTGCGCGCCAGCGGGTGCTCGACGCTCTCGCAGTGGACGACGGTCGGCAGCAGGTAAGGTGCGCCGTCGACGTCGCGCTGCCGCGGGCCGTCTCGGTGCGCGCGGCTGAGGTCCTCGGCGCCGCCGCTGCTGACGTCTTCGTCGATCTTGGCGTCGATGAACTCGGCGAACTTGCGGTTGGCGAAGGCGGACAGCACGGCATGCTCGTCGTCCGCGGGCAGCGGCTCGCGCGCCGCCAGCTCCTCGGCGAGCGCGGCCGCGATCTCGCGGCCGTGCGCGGGCACGAAGATCGAGGACGCGTTGATGCAGCTGCGGCCGCCGTTGTCGGCGACCGACGCCGCCAGGACGGGCAGGAAGGCGCGCCAGTCGTCGACGACGTCGGGGCCGACGATCACCTTGCTGCGGCCAGGGCCGTGGATCTGGACGCGCTCGTCGTGGGACCACGCCTTGGTCACGGCCTCGTCGCCGAACAGCAGCACGCGGCCGCACCGCTCGAGGATCACCGACGAGCCCTCGTGGTCGGTCGGGTAGAAGCTGAACGCCTCGCGCGGGCAGCCGGCTGCGATCAGCGCCTGCATGATGCGCAGCGGCGTCCAGGGCTCCTCGCGGCCGGGCTTGAGCACGACCGGCACGCCGAGCGCGAGCGACGGGATCCAGATCGAGTTGACGCCCGGCGAGTTGCTCGGGAGCACCACGCCGAGCGCGCTGGCGGTCGGGGCGTAGTAGACCGGGATGTCGCAGTGCTCGCCGAAGCCCGTCTCGACGACGGCGGGGTCCATGCCGCGCATCAGGCCGCGCAGGATGCCGGCCATGCCGTCGAGCACGGTCCAGATCTTCTTCATGTTGCGCCGGACGAGGACGTGCGGGAGGCCGCTGGTGCGGCTGAGGGTCGCGACGTACTGGTCGGCGCTCTGGGTGTCGCCCGAGGCGTTGAGCGGCAGCTCTCCGCGCAAGAACAGCTCGCCGGCCTCCTTGCAGATCTCGATCAGGCGCGCGCTGCTGAGCGCGCGGAGCTTGGCGGCGGCGGCCTCGGCGCGACGCAGGTCGCGCTTGATCATGCCGGCGTTGGACTGGCTGATGCGCGCCAGGACCTCGTCACTGCCGATGCCGCGCAGCTCGTTCTGGTCGAGGCTCTCGTACTCGACGCCGTGCCGCAGCACGGGGATGTGGGGCGCGCTCAATAGACCCCCTCGACGATCTTGGCCGCCTGCTGGCCGAACGGCCGCACCTCACCGACCCCGTCCCAGGCGTACTGCGCGCACGGTCCGCGCCGCAGCGCCTCGTCGCGCTCCAGGAACCGGGGCATGAAGAACTCCTTGGTCAGCGTCGTCAGCTCGACGCGCCCCCAGGTGTCGACGTCGACGACCCGGTCGGTCTGCTCCGGGTCGACGCAGCGCAGCACCGCGCGGGGCTGCGGGGCGTAGTAGGTGATGGAGTAGCTGTCGGCCTTGAGGTCGGGCTTGTGGGCGGCGAGGCCCATCAGCGTGTTGCCGTAGGTCGGCACGAAGCCGACCCGGTCCTCGAGGATCTCCTCGCAGAGGAATCGCGTCGTCTGCGGGTCCATGGTCGTGCCGCCGCAGAACACGCCCTTGATGCCGGCGTCCGGGATCGAGAGTCGGTCGCCCAGCTCTTCGAGCAGCTTCGGGGTCGTGAACAGCGCGCTGACGCTGCGCTTCTCGAGGATGGCGACCGCCTGGTCGATGACGTGCGTCATGTAGGCCTTGGCCTGGTCGAACTGCTTGGTCTTGATCAGCTTCTTGACCCACCGGGGGTCGAGGTCGACGAAGTAGCACGACGAGCCGCGGTGGTTGGCGAGGTGCTCGATCGCCAGCCGCAGGCGGCGAGGGCCGGTGGGGCCGACCATCAGCCAGTAGCCGCCTCGGGGAAACTCGTCGTCGCTGAGCGTCTCGGAGAACTGCTCGTAGTCGATCTTGTAGTCGTCCCAGCTGATGCGCTGCTTGGGCATCCCGGTCGTGCCGCC
>CAZTQF010000258.1:0-4883 GCA_964615255.1 uncultured candidatus Brocadiaceae bacterium
CGTGTTGTCGACGAGCAGGTGCCGCGCGTGCATCCAGATGCCGACGAAGCGCGCCCCGGTGTGCGCCTCGGTCTGCGCGATCTCGCACTCGTGGTGCGGGAAGATGTTGTCCTCGCCGCCGGTGTGGATGTCGATCTGCTCGCCGAGGTAGTGCGTCGACATCGCCGAGCACTCGATGTGCCACCCCGGGAACCCGCGCATGCCGCCGGGGAACGGGCCGTCCCACTGCATCTGGTGCTGGTCGTCCACCTTCCAGAGCGCGAAGTCGCGCGGGTCCTTCTTCTCCGTGTTGACCGCGACCCGCGCGCCCGACTCCAGCTCGTCGAGCTTCTTGCCGCTGAGGCGGCCGTAGCCGGGGAACTTGGCGACCTCGAAGTAGACGTTGCCGTTGACCTGGTAGGCGACGCCCTTCTCCAGCAGGTCGCCGATGATCTCCCCCATCTGGGCGATGAAGTCGGTCGCGCGCGGCATGTGGTGCGGCAGGCGCACCTTCAGCTGACGCTGGCAGTCACGGAACTCCTCGGTGTACTGCGCGGCGATGTCCCAGGCGGTCTTGCCCGTGCGCTTGGACGCGGCCTCCATCTTGTCCTCGCCGCCCTCGACGTCGTCGAGCGTCAGGTGGCCGACATCGGTGATGTTCATCACCTGCGTCACTTCGTAGCCCTGGTCCTCGACGAAGCGGCGCAGCACGTCCGCGAACAAGAAGCTGCGAAAGTTCCCGATGTGCGGCGAGCTGTAGACCGTCGGCCCGCAGTGGTACATGGTCACTCGACCTTCGACGAGCGGCTTGAGCTCCTCGAGCTCGCGGGTCAACGAGTTGTGCAGTCGGATCACCATGTGAGGTGGGAAGAGTCGCAGAGCCCTCGATCGGGCGCAACCGCGCCGCTACAAGGAACGCGTGGTGGAGCAGCCGAGCGGCGCGGACGGCGGCCCTGAGACGAAGGCCGACACAGGCTCGTCGCGACGGGTCGTCGGGCCGTTCGAGCTGCTGCGCGAGCTGGGCAGCGGCTCGTCGGGCACCGTCTCCGAAGCGCGCCTGCTCGCCGCCTACGGCGACCTCGCCGCCGGCGACCACGTCGCCGTGAAGTTCCTACGGCCCGAACTGCACGACGACGACGGCGCGCAGCGACGGCTGCTCGAGGAGGGCGCGCTCGGGATGTCGATCCGTCACCCGAACGTGGCCGAGATCTACGGGGTCGAAGAAGCCGAGCGAGGCGGTGACGGCGCGCGCTACCTGGTCATGCAGTTCGTGCAGGGCACGACCCTGCGAGCGCTGCTCGAACGCGGTGGCGCCGTGCTCGAGGACCTCGCGCGCCGCGTCGGCGCCGACGCCGCGCGCGGGCTGTTCGCGCTGCACCGCCGCGGCCTCGTGCACCGCGACGTCAAGCCAGAGAACCTGATCTTGACGCCCGACAGCGAGCTCAAGATCGTCGACCTGGGGCTCGTGCGCCCGTACGACGCGGACGACGCCGACGCAGCCGCGCCGGCGGCGAGGACCTCGTCGGGCTACGGCCTGGCGGGCAGCCTCGCCTACGCGTCGCCGGAGAGCCTCCGCGGCGAACCCGCGGGACCGCGCAGCGACCTCTACGCGCTCGGCGTCGTGCTCTACGAGGTCGTGACCGGCCGGCACCCGTTCGCCCACGCGACGACACCCGACGAGATGCTGGACGCGCACCTGCGCAGCGTCCCGCAGCGGCCCTCGCAGCTGCGCCCGCGGCTGTCGCCGCTGCTCGAGCAGGTGCTCCTCGCGCTGCTCCAGAAGGATCCGGAGGACCGCCCGCGGTCCGCGGCGGAGCTCGTCCGGATCCTCGAGCTGGGCGAGCGCTCGGACTACTGGCGACGCAGCGAAGCCGAGGCGCCGGTGCTCGCCAGCACGCGCCGGCTGATGCGGATGCGCCGGCCGGCCGAGGCGCCGTTCGTCGGCAGACGGCGCGAGTCGGCGGCGCTCGACCGCGCGCTGGCCGCTGCGCGCCGCGGCCGCGGCCGCGCCCTGGCGGTGGTCGCAGCCGAGAGCACCGGACGTCGCCGCCTGCTGGACGAAGCCATGCTGCGCTGGCTGAACGACGCCGCGCCGCCGCGCTACGTCGGAGGCGAAGCCGACCGCGGCCTCGGCCACGGCGAGCCGTTCGCCGGCTCGCTGCTGGACCTGCTGCTCCGCGGCGACGACGCGCACTCGCCCAACGCCCGCGCGCGCGCGCTGGCGCGGGCCCGGGAGCGCTTCGGCCTCGGCGACGGCGACGCCGAAGCGCTGGTCGCGACGGTCTTCGGCGACAGCACCGAGCCTCCGGAGGTCCGCGCCGACCGGCTCGCTGCCGCGCTCCTGAGCCTCGCGAATCCGAGCCGCCCCCTGGTCGTGCGGGTCGACCACGCCGACGAGCTCGACACGAGCGGTCGGCTGGTGCTGCAGCAGCTGCGCGCCGCGGCGCCGACCGCCCACCTGCTGGTCCTGCTCGCGGCCGGGCCGGACACCGAGATCGTCGAGCCAGCTGCGCAGCTGGAGCTGCGCGGGCTCGACGAAGCATTATTCGTGACGTTCGGGCGCTCGCTGTTTCGTTCGCCGGCCCCGCCGCACGTCGACGCCTACCTCCGCGAGGCGCACCAGCTGCTGAGCGGGCTGCCGGGCAGCCTGCTCGAAGCGCTCGACCACCTCGCGGAGGAGGGCCAGCTGCGCGGCCGGGTCGGCGACTACCACGACCTGGCCCGTGACACCGAGCCGGCGCCAGCACCTCGACACGTCGAGCGGTTCCGGCGCCGCGTCGAGCGCCTCGAACCGGCCCACCGCGCGACGCTGTCGGCCGCGGCCGTGCTCGGCGACCGCTGCCGCCTTGCCGAGCTGGCGGCGCTCATCCTCAGCCCGGAGCTGGCCGTGCTGGAGACGCTCTCGCTGTTCCGCGGACGGATCGTGAACGCGCGCGGCGGCGAGGTCGCGTTCCGGCACCGGGCGTTCCGCCGCGCGCTGCTGCGGCAGCTGCCGCCGGATGAGCTGCAGCGGCTGCACGCGGCGGCCGCCGCGGTCCTCGAGGCGCGCGGCGCGTCGGCCCTCGTCGTCGGCATGCACCGCTCGCAGGCGCTCGACCACGCCGGCTGCCTCGAGCCTTTGCTGGAAGCCCTGGACGCGCGGGTGCAGGCGGGCTCGCGTCGGACCGCGCTGCGGCTCGTGGGCCGCCTGGCGGTGCACTTCCGGCACGTCCCCGCGGATCCACGCAGCGAGCGCCTCCGGCTGCGGTTCCTGCTGCTGCGGGGCCGAGCCCAGCAGGAGGCCGGCCAGTTCGAGGCCGCGACGCGCGCCTACCGGTCCGCCGAGCAGCTCGCCCGCCGGATCGGAGACCTCGAAGCGTCCGCCGCGGCGCGCACCGGGCTCGCAGAAGACGCGCTGCAGCACGGGCGCATGCTCGCGGCGGTCACGCTGCTGGAGACCGTACACAGCGATCTGGAGGCAGACCTCGATGGGGACTTCGTCGGCAGGGGCCGGCCGCCCGAAGCGCCTGCCTCCGATGCGGTCGCGGCCCGCGCGCACGCGCTGCACGGCCGCATCCTGCTCTATCTCGGACAGGCCGCAGACTGCATCAAGCAACTGCTCGCAGCCAGAAAGCGCGTCCCTGTCGACGACGAAGACCTTCGCTGCCACCTCTGGATCGACGTCGCGCGCGCCGAGGCGCTGGCGCGGCGCTACGGCACCGCCGCGCGCACCCTCGCCGCGATCGAACGGTCGGACCCGGTCCGGCGGCTGCCGCGCGCGCGCCTGCGCTTCCACCTGTACCGCGGCCAGCTGCGCGCGACCATGGGCGACCCGGACGCAGGCCAGGACCTGCGGCTGGCGCGCGACGAAGCCCAGCGGCTCGCGCTGCCGGTCTACGGCGGACGCGCGGCGCTGTTCCTCGGCGAGCGCGCGTTCCACCGCGGCCGCGACGAGGAGGCCGCGCAGCACTTCGAGCGCGCGCAAGCGCTCGCGAGCAGCGCCTCGGACGACGTCGGCGCGGCCGCCGCCCGCTGCCACCTGGTCCGCCTCGGGCGCACGGACGCGTCGCTGCGCGGCGCGATCGAGGACCTCGGGCTGCCGCAGCTTCAAGCGAGCTGGCTGCTCGCGGAGGCAGGCTGCGGGCGCGCCAGCGACGAGGAGGCTGCAGCGCTCGACGCGCTGCTCGAGGCGGTCGACCTGCCGCTGTCGCTGCACCTGCGCGCGCTCACCTGGCTCGACCGCCCGGCCTCGGCGCGGTCGCTGGTCCGCGCGGTGAGCCAACGGCTCCCGCAGCGCAGCCAGCGGCAGCGCTTCCGCAAGCACTGGGGCGGCGACATCCGGATCTGAGCGAGGCTGGCGCGTTGCGCTCCAGCGCGCCGCTACGAGTTCGTGACACAGGAACGGAATCCGCTGACCCGTCGCGGCGCCGGCGCGCACTATGGTTGCGGCTCGCCCCCCCTCCGCGACGTTCGTCATGACGCGATCGATGCTCCGACCCCTGCCCGCCGCGGCCGCGGCGCTCTCCCTCCTGCCCGCGCAGGAGAACCCGCCGATCTTCGACAGCGCGGCCGTCGAGCACCTCGCGTGGCGCGCGCTCGGGCCGGCCAACCCGATGGGGCGCATGACCGACATCGCCGTGCACGACGCGCGGCAGTCGACGTGGTTCGTCGGCACCGCCGGCGGCGGCGTCTGGCGCACCAAGAACGCCGGGACGACCTGGTCGTGCGTGTCGAGCTCCTTCGGCACCGTCTCGATCGGCGACGTCGCGGTCGCGCCCAGCGACCCCGACGTCGTCTACGTCGGGACCGGCGAGGAGAACGCCCGCAACTCGGTGCAGTGGGGCGACGGGGTCTACAAGTCGACCGACGGGGGCGACTCCTGGACGCACGTCGGCCTGCGCGAGACCTTCCAGATCGGGCACGTC
>CAZTQF010000259.1:0-4877 GCA_964615255.1 uncultured candidatus Brocadiaceae bacterium
GATCGTGATCGCCACCGAGGGCGAGTCGCGCTTCGACGCCGCCGACGGCGTGCTCGAGGTCCCCGCCACCCACCCGGCGTTGGCCTACATCCTCTCGACCATGGCCGGGCACCTGTTCGGCTACCGCGCCGCACTGGCGATCGACGAGCTCGCCACGCCGCTGCGGCGCATGCGGGGCGCCGTCGAGGAGGCCTTCGGCGAAGACCTGCCGCAGGCAGACGTCTTCGCCGCGCTGGCGCCAGGACTCCGTCCCGGGTGGAAGCAGTTCCGCGCCGGCCTGCTCGACGGACGCTACAACGGCACCCTCGAAGCGAGCACCGCCGCGCGGCTGACGTCGCTGTGCAGCTACGCGCTCGAGCTGACGCCGCTCGAGTCGTACGCGCTGGAGTTCGGCGCGCCGGGCGCTCCCGGCGCGGTCGTCGACCACCTCACCGAGGAGCTGACCGCCGCGATCGACGAGCTCACCCGCCCCGTCGACGCGATCAAGCACCAGGCGAAGACCGTGACGGTCGGCATCTCGCGCACCGACGAGGCGCTGCTGACGACCGCGCTGGTCCGCGAGGCGCTCGCCGCCGGAGCGGTCCGTGACCACGTGGGCTACGCCGACCTGCGCGCGCTCGCGAGCCTCGACCCGGCGGTGGTCGAGGTGACCGGCAGCACGCGCTACGCGGTCGAGGGCGACGCCCACGACGGCGCGGCCACCGCGCGCGTCGTGGACCGCCGCGGCGTCGCCGTCGAGCTGCGGTCGCGCACCGACGGAGATCCGACGCTCAAGGGGACCAAGCACCTCGTCGCCAGCCAGCGGCGCCTGCAGGTCGCGCGCGGGCGCAGCGACGGCCGCACGGTGCTGATCATCCCCGAGGTCAAGGACCACTGCACCGTGGGCCTCACCCTGCTGCACGTCCGCTTCTGCGACCGCCTGACCGCGAGCGAGCTGCGCGGCGTGCTCGGCGGATACGGCAACCGCTATCAGGCGCTGGCCGACGCGGTGACCGAGACCGAGCCGGCGTTCGACGAGGCCCGCCTCGCGACGTTGCCGGTCACCGATCTGCTCTGCGCGCCGGTCGAGTCCCTGGCCGACCACTGGCGCGACGGGGCCTCGCCCGCCAAGTGAGCCCTTTCGCCGGACGAGACGGGGTCTATCCTCTCCGTCCCTCATGCCGGTTCCCCTGATCGACCTCACGCGCAACCAGGCGCAGCTCGCCGAGATCGAAGCCGCTGTCGTGCGCGTCGTGCGCAGCGGGCACTACATCCTCGGGCCCGAGGTTGAGAAGCTCGAGCAGGAGCTCGCCGAGTACCTCGGCTGCCGCCACGCGCTGACGATGTCGTCGGGCACCGACGCGCTGCTCGCGCCGATGATGGCGCTCGGCATCGGCCCCGGCGACGAGGTCGTCCTGCCCACCTACTCGTTCTTCGCGACCGCAGGCACGGTGGCGCGCACCGGCGCCCGGCCGGTGTTCGTCGACTCCGAGCCGACGTTCAAGAACATCGACCCCGAGCTCCTGGACGCCGCGCTGAAGCGCTGCGCGAACCCGAAGGCCGTCGTCGGCGTGCACCTGTTCGGCGCCGCGTTCGACGTCGACGCGGTCGTGCGGATCTGCCGCGAGCACTCCGTGCCGCTGATCGAGGACGCTGCGCAGGCGATCGGCACCCGGCACCAAGGTCGGATGATGGGCGGCCACGGGCTCTGCGCCGGGTGGTCGACGTTCCCGACCAAGAACTTCGGCGGGCTCGGTGACGGCGGCTTCCTGACCACCGAGGACACCGAGTTCTTCGAGCAGTGCAAGCTGCTCCGCAACCACGGCATGGCGCAGCAGTACCTGCACCACACGATCGGCGGCAACTTCCGTATGGACGCGCTCCAGGCCGCAGCGCTGCGGGTCAAGCTGCGGTCGATGGAGGAGGTCACCGAGCAGCGCCGACAGAACGCCGAGAACTACCGACGCCTGTTCGAAGACGCGGACCTGTTGGAGTGGGCGGAGCTGCCGACCGACACCGACCGCCACGCCTACCACCAGTTCGTGCTGCACGTGCCCGAAGGCGAGCGCGACGCCGCGATCCAGCACCTCCGCCAGCAGGGCATCGGCTGCGCGGTCTACTACCCCGTCCCGTTCCACCGGCAGCCCTGCTTTGCGCATCTCGGCGCAGACGCCGCCGACTTCCCGGTCGCCGAAGAGGCCAGCCGCCGCTCCCTCGCGATCCCGATCTTCCAGGGGCTCACCGAGGCCGAGCAGGTCGACGTCGTCGGCGCGCTGCGGCACTTCGTGCACGACCGCTGAGCGGCGAGGGCGCGCGCGTCAGCGGACTTCCTTGTAGGTCCCGCCCGTCAGCTCGGCGAGGTCCTTGAGCAGCGTCGACCGCTGCCCGATCGAGATGCAGTGGATCACGATCTGCCGCGTGCGGTTCATCAGCCGCACCTGCTCGACGATCTCCACGGCGTCCGTGAAGCGGCCGCCGCTCGGCTGCCCGTCGGTCAGCAGGTAGATCGTGTCGATCTCTGGGTCGTCAAAGGCGAACTCCAGCCCGTCGTAGAGGTTGGTGCCGCCCTTCTGCTTGACCGTCTGGATGTCCTCCAGCAACTCGCGCCGGTTGCCCTTCGAGAGCGCGCGGATCTCCTTCCAGACCGCGGTGACCGCGCTCTCGAACAGGATCACGTTGACCTTGTGCGTCTTGGGCAGCGCCGAGACGACCTGGGTCAGCTGCTGCTTGGCGACGTCGAGGCGGGTGCGCTTCTGGTCCGTGCCGACCTTGGCGCCCATCGAGCCGCTGTGGTCGACGACGAACGCGATCCGGGAGCTCACGAGCGGGATGTCGTAGTAGCTCACCGTCTGGCCGCCGCTCGTGGTGCCGCCGCCCTTGACCGTGTTCGGGTGGGGCAGCGCGAACCCCTCCTTGGCGGCGCGCCACCACCGGCTCCAGTCGCTGCGGTTCCAGCAGCGCTGGCCCGTGTGCACGAACAGCGCGGTCTCCAGCTCCTGCTTGAGGCGGCCGTCCTCAGCGCCGTAGCGGCCGATCAGCATCGGGATCGAGGTCACGTCGCGGTTCGCGGTCAGGTAGCGATAGGCCAGCGACCGGAGCTCCCAGGCCCGGTGCCGCAGCGCCTTCTGCGCCGAGGTGATCGCGACGGGCGACTTCATCTCGAGCAGCAGCGCGAGCCCGAGCATGCGGCTCTCCAGGTCCGACGCGGCTGCCAGCGACGCGAGGTCCTGGATCCAGCTCGGGTCCTTGGCGAGCAGCTCGTGCAGCCCCGCGGCCTCGTCGAGCATGTTCTTGCGGCTGCGCTTCAGCTGCTTGCGCATCCGCGCGACGAGCGGCTGCAGCGCCTCGACCGGCGCCTCGGAGAGCAGCACCTTGGCGGCGGCGCGCTCGGCCGAGCTGTCCGACTCCAGCCCCTCTTCGATCAGGAACTCGATCAGGTCGGGCTTCGTCGCCGCGCTCCGCGCCGCGGTCTTCAGCGCCTGCTTGACGCCGCCGCCGCGGACCGCGCCGTAGCGGAGCAGCGCGGGGTAGAAGTCCGCGTCGCCGACGGCCGAGAGGCCCCGGATCAGCTCCACCGCCGAGACCGCGTCGGGGACGTCGTAGACGCGCTCGATGACGTCCAGCGTCAGCGGCAGCGCGCGCGCGTTGCCCTGCTCGGCCAGGATCCGCCAGGCCGTGGCCGCGACGACCAGGTTCCCTTCGGCGACGCACTGGGCGCGGGTGCGATCGATCTCCTCGTCGCCGCGGATCGTAGCGGTGTTCAGGAGCATGTAGCGGCGGTGCTCGTGCTCGCCGTCGGTGATCAGCTGCGCGAGCTCGCTGCGGACCCGCGCGCTGTCGCACCGGGCGAGGCCCTGAATGACGCCGCGGCGCGCGTTGGCGTTCTTGGCGCCGCGGGCCTGCTCGAACAGCCAGTCGACGCCTTCGTCGCCGAGGTCCACCAGCGCGGCGGTCAGCGCGATCCGCACCGAGCTGTAGCAGTCGGGGCGCATGAGCGCCTTCTGCAGGTCGACCCTGAGCGTCGGGCGCGGCAGCTTGCGGATCGCCGTGACGACGTCGACGCCGGAGCTGTAGCGCGCCAGCCGCCGGAGCTCCTGCTGCAAGTACTTGGTGGCGCGGGGGTGGTCGAGCTCACCCAGCCAGCCGAGCAGTCGACGCCGCTGCGCCACCTTCTTGGCGTCCTTGCGGACGGCCTCGTAGTCCTTGATCGCCTCGTCGACCTTGGCCGTGAGCGCGTCTTCCTGAGCAGCTTCGGCCGGTTGTCCGCCCTGCGCGCGCAGACCGGGGACCGGGAGCGCGGTGCCGAGCGCCAGCGCTGCGCAGAGCAGCGACCGCGCCGAGAGTGAGACGGTCCGGTTCATCGTGGGACGTGCAGACACCTCTGTTTTACTGTGGCGACATACCGGGCCAAGCCCAGAGGTCCCTGCTGCTGCCAATACGCAGCGACGCCATGATCGTCCCATCGCCGCGTCCAGCTCCTGCGCGATTCCGGCCGCACGCCACGCTCGCGCTGCTCGCTGCGCTCGTTGCGTCGCTGCCAGCGCAGGAACCGGGGGACCGTCTGCTGGTCTGCAACCGGTCGGAGGACACCCTTTCGATCTTCGACCCGAGGACCGGTCGCGAGCTCGCGACGCTGAAGACGGGCCCGACGCCGGCAGAGGTCGCGGTGTCCGCCGATGGCCGCACCGCCGTCGTCAGCAACGCGCGCAGCGGCGGCGGCGCGCAGACCGCGGATCTGACCGTGGTCGATGTGGTCGCGGCGCGCGTCCGGGGCGAAGTGCGGCTCGCTGGTCGACGCGGACGCGCCCCGTCGCTGCACGGGGTGGCCTTCGCGCCGGACGGGCGCGCGATCGCGGTGTCCGGAGCAGACGGCCGCGCGATCGCGGGCTCGGCCCGCG
>CAZTQF010000260.1:0-4870 GCA_964615255.1 uncultured candidatus Brocadiaceae bacterium
AGCGTTCCGGGCTCGCCTCGTCGAGCCACCGCCGCCACGCCGGCGGGACGTCTTCGCCGAGCAGCTGCCCGGGCTCCAGGTAGCCGTAGATCTCGTCGTAGGTGCGGGTCTCGGTCGGAGACACGCGCCGGTGGATGTGCTGCGGTCGGAGCTGCTCGGGCCGCTCGAGGCCGGCGGCGCCGATCGTCTCCAGGAACGCCTGCACCGTCTGCTGCTGCCAGCTCGCGACCCGGTCCGTCTTGTGGGTGACGACGAGCCCCGCGGCGAGCCCGGGCCGCTGGGTCGCCACCCCGACCGGGCAGTCGTTGCTGTTGCAGCGCAGCGCCTGGATGCAGCCGAGCGAGAACATGAAGCCTCGCGCGCTCCCGCACAGATCTGCGCCCGCCGCGAGCCGCTGCGCGATCTGGAACCCCGTGATGATCCGGCCGGACGCGATCACCTTGACGCGGTCCCGGAGCCCAAAGCCCTGCAGCGCGTTGTGCACGAACACGAGCCCCTCGGTGAGCGGCGCGCCGATCGAGTTGGAGAACTCGAGCGGCGCAGCGCCGGTGCCGCCCTCGCCGCCGTCGACGGTGACGAAGTCGAACACGGTGCCGGTCTCGACCATCGCCTTGCACACGCCCAGGAACTCGGCGCGGTCGCCGACGCAGAGCTTGACGCCGACCGGCTTGCCCGACAGCTCCCGCAGGCGCTGGACGAACGCCAGCAGGCCGCGCGGCGTCGAGAACGCCGAGTGCTGCGGCGGCGACAGGACGTCCTCGCCCATCGGCACGCCGCGGATCGCCGCGATCTCCTCGGTGACCTTGGCCGCGGGCAGGATCCCGCCGTGCCCGGGCTTGGCGCCCTGGGACAGCTTGACCTCGATCAGCTTGACCTGAGGCAGCCTCGCCTTCTCTTCGAACTGCGCCGGGTCGAAGCTGCCGTCCGGGCTGCGGCAGCCGAAGTAGCCGGTACCCAGCTGCCAGCAGAGGTCGCCGCCGGGCTCGAGGTGGTGCGCGCTGATGCCGCCTTCGCCGGTGTTGTGGAAGAAGCCCCCTCGCCGGGCGCCGCCGCTCAGCGCACGCACGGCGTTCGCCGAGAGCGAGCCGAAGCTCATCGCCGAGATGTTGAGCAAGGCGGCGTCATAGGGCTGCTCGCAGCGTCCTTCGCCGAGCCGGACGCGGGGCGTGCCGTGCACGTGGCGCGCCGTCATCGAGTGGTCGAGCCACTCGTAGCCGACCTCGTAGACGTCGCGCTGCGTCCCGAAGGGCACGGTGTCGCGCTGCCGCTTGGCGCGCTGGTAGACCACCGAGCGCAGCTCGCGGCTGAACGGCCGTCCGTCGGTGTTCGACTCGATGAAGTACTGGTTGATCTCCGGCCGGACCATCTCGAACAGGTAGCGGAAGTGCCCCAGGACCGGGAAGTTCCGCAGCACCGCGCGCTTGGTCTGCGCCGCGTCGTAGACCCCGAGGAGCACGACCGGGCCCAGCAGCGCGTAGAGCCAGAGCAGGTGCGGCCAGAACCAGCCCGCGAGCCCGACCAGCGCCGTGAGGACGAACGAGGCCGCGAAGAACCAGGTGCGCATGCGCGCAGCTTAGCCCGCGCGGGCGGCCCGCTGCGCCAACTGCGGCCACAGTTCCATGAAGTCGGCGCCGAGCGCCTCGTAGCTGCGCCGCAGGGCGGCCCCCGCCGCCGGCAACGCCCCGGCGCGCGGCCGTCGGCGCGCCATCGCCTGCAGCGCGCGCTCGACGCCCTCGACGGTCCGGTAGCCGCGCAGCCAGCCCCGCAGCCGCTCGCCCTCGCCCAGCGCGCGCAGCCCGGGCGGGAGCAGCGCGCCGTAGGCGCCGAGGTCCTCGTGCACGCTGTCGATGAAGCGGTCGAGCGAGCCGCCGTCGCCGTGCACGGCCCAGTCCCGGGCCAGGAAGTGGTCGAAGATGACGTCGAGCGCGACGCCCGCGAACCTGCCGCACGCGGGCGCGAGGCGGCGCCGGCTCCGGCGGTGCACCTCGTGGCCGTCGACGAAGCGGTCGACCGCCCGGTGCTGCGCGATCCCGCGCTGCAGGTCGGGGTGCAGCGCCGCGACGTCGAGGCCGCGCACGAAGTCCCCGGCGAGGTTGCCCAAGCGCACGAGCGGCGCAGCCGGCGCCAGCCGCAGGTGCGCGAGCCAGTTCATCCGCGCTCGCCGCCGCGCGTCTCGCGGCGCAGCGCCCGCCCGGAGACCTTGCCGATCCACCAGACGACCGCGACCGTCGCGGCCACCGCGAGGACCGTCGACCACGGGCTGCCCTTGCCCGCCTGCCAGTCCAGCTCCGACAGCTGCGCGCCGACCAGCGCCACGCCGATCGAGCGCGGCGCGATGCCGATCGCCGTCGCGGCGAGGAACGCGGCCGCACGCACCCCGAGCGCCGCCATCAGCAGGTTGGTCGCGGCGAACGGCATGACCGGCGAGAGGCGCAGCAACGCGACCAGCCACACCGTTCGACCGAAGCCGCGACCCAACAGCGCACCGTGCACCCGCTGCGCGTCGTCCGACGCCGCCACGGCGTCGAGCACCCGGCGACCGACGAGCCGCGCGAACAGGCCGTAGCCGACCGCCGCGGCCGCGATGACGATCGCGAAGCCGAGCGTCGCGCCCCAGCCGGCCCCGAACAGGTAGCCGGCGAGCAGCGAGGTCGCGTGCGTCGGCATCAGGCAGCAGGCGGCGAGCGCCACACCCGCCAGCAAGAAGACCGCGCCCTCGAAGGCCCCCGCCGGCGCGAACCAGGGCGTCCAGCTCGCGCTGGTGAGGACGAGCGCGAGCAGGCCCAGCAGCGGGCCGCCGGTCGCGACCAGCAGCAGCGGCCCGGCCGGTCCGAGCCCGCGCCACAAGGCGCGCGCGCGGGCCGACGCGCCGCTGCGCGTCGCTGGCTCAGGTCCGGGCGGCATCAGCCGCAAACTCTCGGATCGGCAGCGCATAAGCAAGGCCGGCGCGCATCCGGCGCGGGGCGGACCTCGAATACCCACGCATGTCGCGACGCTGGCTCTGGCTGCTGCTCCCCGTCCTTTGCGCGACCGGCGTGGCGACCACGTCGTGCTCGACCACCTATCCGCGCCGCGACCCGAGCGGTGAGCGTCTGCCGCAGGTCACCGGGACGTCGCTGGCCGACCAGCAGGTGACGCTGCCCGACGTCGCCGACGGCGCGCCGCTGCTGCTGCTGATCGGCTACGTGCAGAGCGCGCAGTTCGACATCGACCGGTGGCTCCTGGGCCTCGACCAGCTCGGCTGGAAGACGAAGACCCTCGAGGTGCCGACGCTGCCCGGCATGCTGCCGCGCATGTTCGCGGGCTTCATCGACGGCGGCATGCGCAGCGGCATCCCTGAAGAGGACTGGGCCGCCGTCGTGACCGTCTACGAAGAGGGCCACAAGCTCGCGCAGTTCACCGGCAACGAAGGCTCGCGCAACGGCCGCGTGCTGCTGCTCGACGGCGCCGGAGAGGTCGTCTTCTACCACGACCGCGGCTACTCGGTCGGCTCGCTCAACAAGCTCGTCGCCGCTCGGGCCGCGCTGCGGTAGCGGTCAGAAGCGCTGGCCTCGGAGCCACCTCGGCGGGTAGCCTGCCCGCCCTCCGATGAGCACCGAACTGCCCGACCGATACGACCCGCAGACGCTCGAGCCCGCCGTCACCGCGCGCTGGCTGGACGCCAAGGCCTACGCCGCGACCCCGGACGATCGCGACGGGCGCTACGTGGTCATGATGCCGCTGCCCAACGTCACCGGCGCGTTGCACATGGGCCACGCGATGGACAACGTCATGCAGGACCTGCTGACGCGCTGGCACCGGATGCAGGGAGACAACGCGCTGTGGCAGCCGGGCCTCGATCACGCCGGCATCGCCACGCAAGCCGTCGTCGAGAAGCGCCTGAAGGAGATCGAGGGCAAGACCCGCCACGACATCGGCAGAGAGGCCCTGGTCGCGCGCATCCACGAGTGGGCCGACAAGTCCAAGCAGCGCATCGTCTCCCAACAGCAGGGCATGGGCTGCTCGTGCGACTGGGACCGCGCGCGCTTCACGATGGACCCGGTGTGCGCGCGCGCCGTGCGCCACACGTTCTTCAAGATGTTCCGGGACGGGCTGATCTTCCGCGGCAACCGGCTGGTCAACTGGGACTGCGCGCTGCAGACGGCCGTCGCCGACGACGAGCTCTACAAGGAGTCCGTCGCGGGCAAGTTCCACTACTTCCGCTACCCGATCGTGGCCGCCGCGGACGGCCCGGCGCACGTGGCGATCGCCACGACCCGCCCCGAGACGATGCTCGGCGACACCGCGGTGGCCGTGCACCCCAACCCCAGGGCCGCGCTACAGGAGGCGATCTCAGCGCAGCAGAGCAAGCTGGCTGCGGCACCTGACAAGGAGAGGGCCGACCACGAGCGGGAGCTCGAGCGCCTGCAGGCGCGCATGGCCGAGGTGGTGCCGACCCTCGAAGCGATCGCCGCGCTCGCCGAAGCGGGCGGCAAGGTCCAGCTGCCGCTGGTCGACCGCGAGATCCCGATCATCGCCGACGAGTGGGCCGACCCCGCGTTCGGCACCGGCTGCGTCAAGATCACGCCGGCGCACGACCCCAACGACTACGACGTCTGGCAGCGCCACCCGGAGATCGGCGCGGTCAACATGCTGAAGCCCGACGGCACCGTGTCGCAGGCGGGCGGCAAGTACGCAGGCCTCGACCGCTTTGAAGCGCGCGCGCAGGTCCTGCAAGACCTCGACGCGCTGGGGCTGCTCGACCGGATCGAGGACCGCCAGCTGGAGGTCGACCACTCGGACCGCTCCAAGACCGTCATCGAGCCCTACCTCAGCAAGCAGTGGTTCGTGACCATGGGCGACGTGGACGGCGGCGTCGTGATGGGCCGCG
>CAZTQF010000261.1:0-4843 GCA_964615255.1 uncultured candidatus Brocadiaceae bacterium
TACAACAACAAGATCTGGAAGCGCGACCTCACCACGATGGCGAGCGACTGGGTCGCGGGCCGCGTGCCCGAGGCGCCGATCGAGGACATCCTGCGCTCGGCGATCGGCGTCGACACCGAAGGCTACACCCACCAGTCGGTGTTCTGGTTCCCGCTGCACGGCGGCTTCGAGGCGATGGTCAAGGGCGCGGCGAACGGCGGCGACTTCGACCTGGTCTGCAACGCCGAGGTCGAGCGCGTCTGCAAGAAGGGCGACGGCTTCGAGGTCAACGGCGAGGCCTACGATCTGGTCGTCAACACCGTGCCGCTGCCGCAGATCGAAGGCGTGATCGAAGAGATCCCCGACGACGTGCGCGCCGACATCCGCGCGCTCGAGCCGATCTCGCTCGTCAACGTGATGATCGGGGTCAAGCTCGACGAGCCGCTGCCTGACCTGAGCTGGATCTACCTGCCGTTCGAGGACCAGGGCCCCACCAACCGGGTCACCTACTACAGCAACTACTCGAAGTTCAACGCGCCCGAGGGCCACGGCTGCTTCTTGGCGGAGGTCACGCACCGGGGCGAGCTGCGGGCGGACGATCGCGCGTGGCTCCAGGGCGTCGTCGACGGTCTCGACCGGGCCGGGATCCTCCGCAAGGAGCAGGTCGTGCTGCTCGAGGCCTGCAACAACGAGTTCGCCTACATCGACCAGGACCTGGCGTTCGCGGCCCGGATCGGGCGCGTCCGCGACTGGTTCGACGGGAGCGGCTACCTCACCTTCGGGAGGTTCGGTCGCTACGAGTACCACAACAGCGACCAGTGCGTGAAGCGCGCCATGCAGGTCCACCGGCACATCCAAGCGATGGACGAGAGCGGCGACCGCCCCCGCCTCGAGCTCGCCTGAGGCGCGCCCCTCGCCGCGGAGGCAGGCCGCCGGTCGGCCTCGCCCGGCGAATTTTGACCCGCCGCAGGGAACCCGCGAGCAAGCGCGCGCCGTCCTAGAACCGTGCCAGGTGGGTCCATGCCCCGCCTCGGCACGTTTCCGTCCTCTTGGATCCCGCGGGAGCATCTCGGACGCCGAGACGGCATCGCGAATCAGAGGGGTCTGTTCCTGAGCGCAAGCTCTTGGTGCGGCGCGCTGGGCCTCGGCCCGGCGAGCACGTCTCGCGCTTCGGCGAGGGTCCTGAGGACGGTATTCTGCCCGGTGGAACCATGCTCCGCCCCACCTCGTCGAGGCTGGCTCGTCCAGCCTCGACGTCTGTACGGGGCGACTCGCTGGCCTCTGCTTGCGGCCAACCGCAGGGCGGCGACTTTCGGCCAAGCAGGCTGAAGAACAGGGCTTAGCGCGCCGCGAGCGCAGACGGAATTGATACGCCCGGATCCCCCCTTCGCCGGCCGCGGCGGCCCACAGGTCCGCACTTGTGGGTATACTCGGCGCCGCTGGGCGCGGGCGGCGTCCGGCTCCACCAAAGACAGCAGCCGACGGCCGGGAGGCGTCATGTTGCGATCCACCAGCACGGCCAGCACCACCATGGCCCCCAACAGAATCCCAACCGACCGAGAGGCCGTCGAGGCCGCATGGAGAGCGAGAGGCTTCTCGTGCGCTCTCTGGATCGACCCACCCGAGCAGGTCCGCAAGGACTTCGAGCACGACGTCGACGAGCTGGTGCTGCTCGTGACCGGCGTCGCGCAGATCGAGCTCGGCGACCAGGTCGTGCGGCTCGAGGCTGGGGACGAGCTGATGATCCCGGCGGGCGTGCGGCACACGACCCGCAACTGCGGCAGCGGACCGGCCCGGTGGCTCCACGGCTACCCGCTGGCTCGACCGCGCGAAGCCAGCGCCGCCGAGTAGGCCCGAGCGTCGGGGCCGCCGCGATCGCCGCGGCGGCTACGCGCCGGCGACGGTGTTCAGCTCCATCGATCGCGGCGGTCGCTACGCGTCGACCTCCTCGCGGAGCGTCCAGATCCCGCGTTGGCCCGGCGTCTCCTCGACGCCGACGGACAGCTCTCGGACCACGAGGTCCGGCCACGGCTCCCGCATCCGCTCGCGGAGCGTCCGCCCAAACCACGCGGCGAGGTTCTCGGCCGACGAATTGCCGATCGGCAGCACGATGACCTCCTCGCACGGGACCAGGTAGAACCGCTCCCGGTAGCGGATCTCGTAGTGCTCCCCCTGGACCTCGGCGGTCAGCACCG
Organism: uncultured candidatus Brocadiaceae bacterium; assembly: GCA_964615255.1. Taxonomy (GTDB): domain Bacteria; phylum Planctomycetota; class UBA1135; order UBA1135; family UBA2386. The sequence goes on from CAZTQF010000261.1 coordinate 2,175, forward strand.
GGTGCTCGCCCGGGATCAGCAGGTGCTCGTCCAGCTCGTCGCACAGCTGCCGGACGAGCGGCTTGATCTCCTTGAAGTTGACCACGAGGCCGTGCTGGTCGAGCGCCGTGTGCAGGTCGACGTAGACCTTGTAGTTGTGACCGTGGAGCCGCTCGGCCGTGCCGTCGGGGAAGATCAGGAAGTGCGCAGCGCTGAACTTCAGGTAGTCCTTCTCGACGGAGATGGACCAGGACTCGCGGGGATTGGGCATCGTTGCGGGCCAGGATAGCCTCGGCGCTCATGGACCTCGACTCGATCCCGTGGCAACCGACGAGCTACCACGGGATCTCCGTCCACTTCTACGCGTCGAACCCCGACACCCGGCGGGTGCTGGCGCTGATTCGAATGGAGCCCGGCTGCGGCTACCCGCGCCACAAGCACCGCGGGGACGAGGAGGTGCTCGTCCTGCAGGGTGGCTACGCCGACGAGCTCGGCGACTACGGCCCCGGGCAGCTGGTGCGCTACGCCCCCGGAACGGAACACGGCCCGCGCGCCACGGAAACTCCGGGCGGCGAGCCGTGCGTGCTGCTCGCCCTCGCGCACGAGGGCGTCAAGCTGCTGTCGTGAGCGACGACCGCCGCCGCAGCGGCTGCGGCATCGGCTGCGAAGACGGCTACTTGCTGTCGGCGGTGTACTCCTCGAGCACCTTTTCGGCGATGTTCGGCGGGACGGCCTCGTAGGTCGACGGCTCCATCGAGTAGGTGCCGCGGCCCTGCGTGATCGAGCGCAGCATCGTCGAGTACTGGAACATCTCGCTGAGCGGGACCTTGCCGGTCACCGACGACACGCCGCCAGGCCGCGCCAGCATCTCGTCGACGACGCCGCGTCGCGACGAGAGGTCACCGATCACGTCGCCGGTCTTCTCCTCGGGGCACTCGATCTCGATCTTCATGATCGGCTCGAGCAGCAGCGAGTTGCCCTCGGTCGCCATCCGGAACGCCAGGACGCCGGCGGCCTCGAACGCCATCACGCTCGAGTCGACGTCGTGCGACTGGCCGTCGTAGAGCTCGGCGTGGATCTTGCAGAACGGGAAGCCCAGGCGCCCGCCGCCCTTGACCGCGTCCTCGATACCCTTGCCGACCGCCGGGATGTACTCCCGCGGGACCGAGCCGCCCTTGACGTTGTCCTCGTACTCGCAGAACTCGACCTCGTCCTTCACGGAGAAGTTGACGCGGGCGACGGCGAACTGACCCGAGCCGCCGGACTGCTTGATGTGGCGCGCCTCGACCTGCTTGGGGCCCTTGAGGGTCATCTTGTAGGCGACCTTGGGCTTGCCGACGTTGATGCCGATCTTGTGGTCGTTCTTGATCTGGTTGCACTTCACCTCGAGGTGCAGCTCCCCCATGCCCGAGATGACCATCTCGCCGGTCTGCTCGTCGGACACCGCCTTGAACGTCGGGTCCTCGCGCACCAGCTTGCCGATCACGGCCGACAGCTTGTCGCGATCGCCCGCCGACTGCGGCTCGATCGCCATGCTGATGACCGTGTCGGGGAACGTCATCGCCTCGTAGACGACCGGCGCGTCCTTGGTCGACAGCGTGTCGCCCGTGATCGCCTCCTTGACGCCGACCACCGCGACGATGTCGCCGGCCTTGGCGACCTCGAGCGGCTCGCGCTGGATCGCGTGCATGCGCATCAGGCGGCCGATCCGCTCGAAGCGGCGCGTGCGGCCGTTGTAGTATTTCTCGCCCTGCTTCATCTCGCCCGTGTAGAGGCGCACGAAGGTCAGGTCGCCGTTGGGGTCGCTGATCGTCTTGAACACGAGGCCCGCGAACGGCTGCTCGCTGGTCAGCTCCCGCACGACCTTGTCCCCGGACTCGGGGTCGACGCCCTCGATCGGCGGCACCTCGAGCGGGCTCGGCAGGAACGACACGATCGCGTCGAGCACCGTCTGCACGCCCTTGTCCTTGAAGGCCGAGCCGCAGTAGACGGGCGTGATCTTGAGGTCCAGCGTGCCCTTCCGGGTCGCCATCATGATCTCCTCTTCCGAGATCTCCTGGCCCTCGATGAACTTCTCGAGCACGTCGTCGTGGCACTCGGCGACCGCCTCGACCATCTCTTCGCGGCGCGCCTGGGCGTCGTCGACGAGGTCGGCCGGGATGTCGCTCTCGGTCATCTCCCGCGCGTCGTTGTCGGCCCAGATGTAGGCCTTCATCTTGATCAGGTCGACGAGGCCGACGAAGTCCTTCTCCTTGCCGATCGGCATGACCATCGGCACGGCGTTGGCGTGCAGGCGGGTCCGCATCGACTCGACGGCCTTGTAGAAGTCGGCGCCGGTGCGGTCCATCTTGTTGACGAACGCGATCCGCGGCACGTTGTAGCGGTTGGCCTGCCGCCAGACCGTCTCCGACTGCGGCTGCACACCCGCCACCGCGCAGAACACGCCGACGGCGCCGTCGAGCACGCGCAGCGAACGCTCCACCTCGACCGTGAAGTCCACGTGTCCGGGGGTGTCGATCAGGCTCATCTGGTAGCCGTTCCACACGCAGGACGTCGCGGCCGACGTGATCGTGATGCCGCGGTCACGCTCCTCCTGCATGTAGTCCATGGTCGCGCCGCCGTCGTGCACCTCACCGATCTTGTGGCTCTTGCCGGTGATGTACAGGACGCGCTCGCTGAAGGTCGTCTTG
>CAZTQF010000262.1:0-4842 GCA_964615255.1 uncultured candidatus Brocadiaceae bacterium
CGAGTACGCGCACGGCGGCACGCTGCTACTCGACGAGGTCGGCGAGATGCCGATGCAGACCCAGATCAAACTGCTGCGCGTGCTCGAGGAGCGCGCGGTGACGCGGCTCGGCGACAACCGGACGCGGCCCGTCGACGTGCGCGTGCTCGCCGCGACCAACGCTGACCTGCTGCAGAAGGTCCAGGACGGGACCTTCCGTCAGGACCTCTACTTCCGGCTCAAGGTCGTGACCATCGACCTGCCGCCGCTGAGCGAGCGACGCAGCGACATCAAGCTGCTCGTGCAGCACTTCTTGGAGCACTTCACCAAGCTGCACGGCAAGGACGTCGACTCGGTGGACCGCGACGCGCTCGTCGCGCTGGTGCAGTACGACTGGCCGGGCAACGTGCGCGAGCTGCGCAACGCCATCGAGTCGATGGTGGTGCGCGCCAAGGGCAACATCCTGACCCGCTCGGACCTGCCGCCCGAGATCTGGGCGCCGCTGCCGACCGACCAGGACGGCTGGCAGTTCCTCGCCGGCAAGACGTGGCAGGAGGTCGAGCAGCACCACATCCGGGTCTCGCTCGAGCTGTGCGGCGGCAACCGCCAGAAGGCGGCCAAGGCGATGGGGCTCAGCGAGCGGACGCTGTACCGCAAGATCAAGGAGTACGAGCTGTAGGCGCGCCCCCGCGCTTGCCGCCGCTACGTCCCTGAGCCTACGATCGGCTGCCCATGAGCGACACCGCGTCCAAGCCGGCCGTGCAAGACGGCCTCGCGTTCGAGCGCCCCCTCAAGGACCTGCAGACCAAGATCGACGAGCTGCGCGGCCTCGACAGCGACTCGCACCTCGAGCTGCAGGGCGAGATCGAGCTCTTGGAGGAGCGGCTCAAGCGGCAGACCGAAGAGGTCTACGCCGGCCTGTCGCCGTGGGAGCGCGTCAACGTCGCCCGGCACGCCGACCGGCCGCTGACCCAGGACTACATCACCAACATGCTCGACGACTTCGTCGAGCTCCACGGCGACCGCCTCTACGGCGACGACCGGGCGATCGTCTGCGGCCTCGCGACGATGGGGGAGCACCGCTTCCTGCTGGTCGGGCACCGCAAGGGCAAGACGGTGAAGGACCGGCTCGCGTGCAACTTCGGCTGCGCGCACCCCGAGGGCTACCGCAAGGCGCTCGAGAAGATGAAGCTCGCGCAGAAGCTGAAGCTCCCGATCATCACCTTCATCAACACGCCGGGCGCCTACCCCGGCATCGGCGCCGAGGAGCGCGGCCAGGCCGCGGCGATCGCGCGCAACATCCTGGAGATGTTCGCGATCGAGGTGCCGATCATCTCGCTGGTGATCGGCGAGGGCGGCTCGGGCGGCGCGCTGGGCATCGGCGTCGGCGACCGCGTCGGCATGATGGAGAACAGCTACTACTCGGTGATCTCGCCGGAGGGCTGCGCCGCGATCCTCTGGAAGAGCGGCGAGAAGGCCCCGGAGGCCGCCGAAGCGCTCAAGCTGACCAGCAAGGACCTGCTGCGCCTGGGCTTGGTCGACGAGGTGATCCCCGAGCCGCTCGGCGGCGCGCACCGGGACCAGAAGGGCGCGATCGCGCGGGTCCGGGCGCAGCTGGAGGTGTGGCTGGGTGAGCTCAAGGCGCTGCCGACGGAGGCGCTGATGGCGCAGCGCTACGAGAAGTTCCGCCACATGGGCACGCCCGTCGAGGTCTAGCGCGCGGCAGGCGGCGACGCCGCGGCGACCGGCGGGAGTCTTCGGCGCGCTCGCTCGTCTTCGGCCGCGAACCCCGCAGACCCGCCGAAAGACCCGACATGAAGACGATCCTGCTCACCGCGTCCCTCCTCGCTCCGGCCCTGCTCGGGCAGGCTCCGCAGAAGGCCCCGCCCAAGGCCCCGCCAGGCGCGACCGAGGAGGCCTCCGCGGGCGCGGCGAAGTGGATTTTGCAGCTCGGGAGCGACAGCTACCGCGACCGCCTCGAGGCCGAGAACCAGCTGCGCAAGCTGGGCGAGCAGGCCCGCGGCGCCCTCGAGGCGGCCGCCGCGCGCAGCGCCGACAGCGAGGTGCAGTGGCGCGCCAGGCGGCTGCTCCGACAGTTCGGGGACGCGGCGGAGGCCCGGACCGGCGGCGCGCCGCGGGGCGGACTCGTCGATCGGACGCCGGACCGCAGCGGCGACGCGCGGACGCCGGACGTCGTCGAGCAGGGGCGGGCCGCGCCGCGCCGCGCTGACGACATGCGCGCCGAGTTCGACCGCATCTTCAAGCGGTTCGAGGACATGGGCCTCGACGTGCCGAAGCGCAGCTTCTTCGATCAGCCGTTCTTCCGCGACCTCGAGTCCCAGCTCGGCCGCGGCGCGGACCGCGCGAGCCAAAGCCAGAGCATGAACGTCCAGGTCGGCCCCGACGGCGTGCGCGTCGAGGTGGTCGAGCAGGGCGAAGACGGCGAGCCCGAGACCAAGGTCTACGAGGCGCCGGACATGGAGACCTTCCAGAAGAACCACCCAGGCGTGCTCAAGGGCAACGGCCTGCGGCTCGGCCTCGGCGGCGTCGGGCTCGACCGACTCGGCCTGGGCGACATGGACCTGGGAGAGCTCGGCTTCGGGGGCCTCGACAAGCAGCTCGAGCAGCTGCGGGGGCGCATCGGCCGGCTGGAGCGAGGCTTCGACTGGCAGCTCGCCGAGCCGCGCTGGATCCCGCTGCCGCAGCCAGGCGACGCCGCGGTCGTGCCGGCCTCGCCCGCGCCGCCGCAGGGCCGCCGGCTCGGCGTCACGGTCAAGCCGGTCCCCGACGACGTGCGCGCCTACCTGGCGCTCGGCGAAGGCGGCCTGATGGTCGACGGCGTGCAGGACGACGGCCTCGCGGCCGCCTGCGGCCTGCAGCCCGACGACATCGTCACCAAGATCGGCGGGCGCGCGATCGCCTCGCCCGACGACGTCGCGGCCGCGCTGGGTGCCATCCGCAAGGGCGCCGAGGTGCGCGTCGAGTTTGTGCGGCGCGGCAGGCCGCAGGTCGCCACGACCCCCAAGCGCCACGACGCCCCTGCCGGCCGCGCGCCGCTGCCGCGAAAGGTCGAGGCGCCTGGCCCGGAGAAGAAGCTCCCGAAGAAGCTCGAAGAGCGCCGCTAGTCGGCGGGGCGCTCCGCCGTCGCTTCGCGCAGCCGGAGCTGGCCGCACGCAGCGGAGCGGTCCGCGCCGCGCTGGCGCCGCACCGTGACGTTGAGGCCGCCGTCGCGCAGCGTCGCGGCGAACGCGTCGACCCGGTGCGAGGCCGGCCGCTGCAGCCCGTGGCGCGCGACGATCTCCTCCACCGGGTTCCAGGGGATCAGGTTGACGGTGCAGGGGCTGCCCCGCAGCGCGTCGATCATCGCGTTGGCGTCTGCCCTGCGGTCATTGCGCCCTTCGAGCAGGACGACCTCGTAGGTGACCTCGCGCCCCTTCTCGCCGAAGTAGGCGTCGGCTGCGGACACGATCTCTTTGACCGACGAGGTCGCGGTCGGCACCAGCTGCTTGCGCAGCGCGTCGTCCGCGGCGTGCAGCGAGACGGCGAGGTTGTAGCTGGGGTCGGCCGCCGCGAAGGTCGCCATCTGGCGCGGGTAGCCCGAGGTGCTGACGGTGATCCTGCGCGCGCCGAGCCCGACGCCGTCGGGGTCGTGGATCCGCTGCAGCGCCGGCAGCAGGCCGTCCAGGTTGAGCATCGGCTCGCCCATGCCCATGACCACCAGGTTGGTCAGCCGGCGGTCGTCGGGCAGCCGCGCCTTGGCGACCAGCACCTGCTCGGCGATCTCGCCGGCGGTCAGGTTGCGCCGCACGCCCGCCATGCCCGACGCGCAGAACACGCAGCCGACCGGGCAGCCGACCTGCGTCGAGATGCAGAGCGTGGTCCGGTCCCCGTCGGGGATGATGACGCACTCGACGGTCTCGTCGCCGCGCAGGCGCAGCAGCAGCTTCTCGGTGCCGTCTTCGGCGAGGTCGGCCTTGAGCAGCGAGGACGCGCGCACGGCGCGCTGTGCCGCGAGGTCGGCCCTCAGCTGTTTGGGCACGTTGCGCATGTCGTCGAAGTCTTCGACGCCGTGCTTCCAGAGCCAGTGGGAGACCTGGCGGGCCTGGAACGGCTTGCCGCCGAGCTCGACGACCAGCGCGTGCAGCGCCTCGTCGCTCAGCTCGGTCAGCGACGGCGCGTCCGCGACGGGCTCGCTCACGCGGTTCGCCTACGCGGAGTCGCGCTGCTGGCGCGGCATCATGGTCGCGGGGCCGCGCTCGAGCGCGTCGCGCACGTAGTCGCCGGTGATCACGACCTGCTCGCCCTTGCGCTTGTCGATGTCGTAGCGGAGCTCGAGGAGCACCTCCTCGAACATCGAGCGCAGCGACCGCACGCCGGTCTCGCGCTTCATCGCCTCCTCGGCCAGCACACCGAGCGCCTCGTCGGTGAACTCCAGCTGGACGCTGTCGAGCTCGAACATCGCCTTGTATTGCCGGACCAGCGCGTTCTTCGGCTGCGTCATCACGCCGAGGATCTCCTCCTTGGTCAGCGAGCGCATCGGCACGGTGACCGGCAGGCGGCCTACGAACTCGGGGATCATCCCGAAGTCGATCAGGTCCTTCTGGTCGAGGTAGGGCATCACGCGGTCGCGCTCGGCCTGGCTGGTGACGAGCGGCTGCCCCTCCTCGTCGACGAGGTGCTTGGCGTGCTCTTCCTCGCTCGCGCCCGTGAAGCCGATGATCTTCTGCCCGAGGCGGCGCGAGATGAAGTGCTCGATGCCCTGGAACGTGCCGCCGACCATGAACAGGATGTGCTCCGTGTTCACCTGGATGTAGCTCTGCTCCGGGTGCTTGCGGCCGCCCTGCGGGGGGACGTTGGCGGTCG
>CAZTQF010000263.1:0-4841 GCA_964615255.1 uncultured candidatus Brocadiaceae bacterium
GCAGGCTCGGGCGCTCGAGCATGTTGCCCGGGAACTTCTGCGCGCGGCGCCGGTCGAGCACGTAGCGGTACTCGTCGCTCAGCTTGCGGCCTGCGTCGTAGCTGCTGCGGAGCCGATCGAGCGTCATCATCGCCGGACGCGGTCCGGGATCGCCGCGGAGCCCCTGGAACAGGTCGAACGGCGGCACGTAGCGGGTCGCGACGGCGTGCACGCGCGTCGTCGCCGACGCGTTCGCCAGCTGGACCCGCGCTCGCGCGTCGTCCGAGGTCACCCCCAGGACGTGGAGCGGCCGAGAGGGCGTCGCGGACAGCGCCCGGTCACGACCGATCAAGAAGCGGCCGTCGCGCAGGCCTGCCGTCACGCGCACCGTGACGCGGTGCCCTGCGTCGTGCAGGCGCAGCTCGTAGTCGCCCGGGTCGAGGTCTCGCAGCTCGAGGAAGCCGTCGGCGATCGCGAGCTTGTCGAAGGCGTCGACGTCGTGCCGCAGCAGCGACATCTCCGCCCTCGTCGGCGCGTTGGCGTCTCCTTGGTAGGGGACCCGGAGCGTCTCGCCTGCGACCGCGTGCAGCTCGCCGGGGATGCGCGCCCGCGGCCCGGCGAGCACGAAGCTGGCGCTGCCGCCGCCGTCCTTGGAGACCTCAACGGTCACGATCGACGCCAGGCGGCCGAGCGAGATCCGGCCGTCCTGGTCGGTCTGCAGCGCGACCTCGACCTTGTCGGTGTAGTCCCGGTGGGCGAGGCTGAGGCGGCAGACGCGGCCGGCCTGCACCTCGCCGTTCTTGCCGCGGAGCTCGACGGCGTAGCCGCCGGTCGTTCGCACCAGCATCGGCACGCCGGTCTCGGCGGTCGCGTCGATCTGGTTGAACGAGAAGCTCCGGCTGCATCCTTCGAGCGACACGGGGTCGCCGTTCATGCCGTCGACCTTGGCGCGGAGCGACACGTCGACCCGCGCGAGCCGCGCCGGGACGCGGAACTCGTGGGTCAGCTCCCGGCCGTCGATCAGCTCGAGATCTCGGACCTCTTGGCGGGTGGACTTGCCGTCGACGTCGGTCGCGGTGACGACGAGCAGGGGGTCTTCGAGGAGCTTCAGGGAGACCGGATGCCCGGTCAGGCGCAGCTGGGGACGCAGCACCAGCGTCGCGGTGCCGTCGGCGACCAGCGACTCCCGGTCGACGTGGGCGCTCCCCTGCAGCGCGTAGCTCTCCCCGCGGTGCTGGAACGGGACGATCGAGGACCGGTCGCCGCGCCGCAGGACCAGCTGCTTCTCGCCAGGGTCAGTCGAGAACGGGATCAGGATGTCGCCGCGGTCGTCGGCGGCGTACTCCCTTCCGCCGAACCATGCCACGGCGTCGGGCTGCTGCACGCCGCGCTCGTCGTAGACCCGGACCACCTGGCCGGCTGCGGACGTGCGCTCGACCATGCGCAGCTCGCCCTTGTGCACGACGGCCCGGCTCGAGATGCCGCTGCCCACGAAGTCGACGACGTAGGTGCCGGGCGCGCGCAGCATCGGCAGGTCGAACGTGCGCCGGACCCGGCGGATCGGCGCGTCTTCGTACTCGTAGGTCCGCTCGAAGTTGGCGACCACGCCGTCGAGGTCGATGCTCGCGTCGACGGCCTTCTGTCGCTCGACGTGGTAGCGGAAGGCGTCGACCTCGAAGACCTTCACGACCAGCGCCGAGACGTTCTTGGTGTCGATCTCGAGCGTGACCTCGTCCGTAGCTCCGAAGGTCTCGGGCAGCGTCGCCGGGAACCGCAGCTCCACGCGCTGTTCGAGCTGTTCGAGGCGCGCCGGGTCGTCGAGCAGAGAGTACCAGCGCTCGGGGTCGCCGAGGCCGGCGAGCAGCTTGGTCTCGGCGAGGACCCCTTCGAGCCAGCGCCTGTCGAGGAAGCTGCTGTAGGCGCCGACGCCGTCCTCCTGAACGAAGAACTGCTCGAGGCAGGCCCGCACGATCGCCTCGTCGCTGCGGACGGGCTCCAACAAGGACGGGTACTTCTTGCGCAGGTCGACGTGCGTCGCCCGGTTGGCGAACCGCTCCAGGTGCTCCTTGCTGACGTAGCCGCCGCGCCGCGGCAGCTGGATGTAGGCGAGGAAGCGCCCCTTGTTCGGCGCGCCCTGGGTCAAGTCGTGGCGCAGCCAGTGGAAGAGCACGTGCGCCTTCAGTGAGTTGAACGACGGCCCGAGGCGCCGCGTGAACGACCACAGGCGCTCCAGGTGGCGCGCGCGGAGCGCCGGATCCTCGTGCCAGGCGACGTCGGCGTTTGGCTGCAGGCGCGTCAGGTAGGCCGCGACGAAGCGGCTGTCTTGCAGCAGCGCGGGGCGCAGGCTGACGCACTCGTCCAGCTGTCCGCGGCGGAGCAGGCCGTGGACATCGAGCGAGCCGAAGCCGCGGCTCTCACGCCGCGACAGGTCGCGGACCACCAGCGCGGGCAGGTTGGGCACGTCGGGGTGGTCGAGGCGACGCAGCAGGCTGTGGAGCTGCTCGTCGCTGAGCGCGTCGCTGGCGAGGCGCGCGAGCGCGCGCTGCCGGAACCCGTCGACCGTGCCGCGGTGGCGCTCGAACGCGCGCTCGGTCAGGGTGTTGGTGGACAGCAGCGACGGATCCAGCGCGGTCGGCAGATCGCTGCGCGCGCCGGGCACCACGCGCTCGTGCTGGAAGCGCAGGTCCAGCCGCTGGCGCAGGAAGTCGTAGGTGCGCTCTTGGTCCTGCCCGAAGCTCAGCAGCGCCTCGCGGTTCTCGATCTCGACGACCCTGGCCGTGCGGCCGTGGCGCTTGATCCAGGTAGGCAGCGCGGCCCTGACAGCCGCGAAGTCCCCCGCGTCGAGGCGCTCGCGGCAGTGGTAGTAGTAGTAGTCGGCCGTGCCCGGGATCAGCTGCGCGACGACGGCGGCGCGGTCGCTCGCGAGGGCGTAGGTCTCCTCGAAGCCGACCGGGATCCCCTGGGCGGCGAGCGGGGCGGAGCCCGCTGCGGAGGCGAGCAAGGCGGCGAAGATGCAGTTGCGTGGGGTTGTAGCCATGGGTCTCGGCGCACGTCAGATAGACGGTTCTGATTGTCCGGCTGGACGCTGGAGCGGCAACGGCCCGATCGTCGCGAGGTTCCGACTTTCTCCGGCTGAGGCGGGATTGGTGCACCTGCGCGGCGGGGCTTGGCGCAACCTCCGGCTAGACTGCGCACATATTCCTAACCCAGGAGACTTGCAGATGCAGATGCACACGACCAAGGTCGTCCAGGCGCTGCTGGCTGCCTCCCTCTTGTTCGCTTCAGGCCTGACGGCGCAGGGCGAAGCGACCGGCCCCGAGGCGTTCTCGGCGGTCCAAGAGGAGTTCGAGGCGGCCAACAGAGACTGGATGACGTCCTACCGCGAGGCGTCCAAGAACGGCGCGGGCAGCGAAGCGCTGTCGAAGCTCATGGCCAAGCGGCCGAACGCCAAGGACTACGTGGCGAGGGTCCGCGCGATCGTGCGGGCCGACGCCTCCGGAGACGACGCGGGCGCCGCCGCCGCGTGGTTGATCACCCGCGGCCGCGTGACCGGCGCGGACCTCGGCTTCGCCCTCGACGTGCTCGGCGCTCACCACATGGGCAGCGAGCACGCTACGTCGGTGATGACCGGCCTGTCGCGCAACCCGGCGCCGGCGGTCACGGCGTTCCTTCAAAAGGCCGCCGAGCAGGCAGAGGGCGACGACCTCGCGATGGCGCTGATGACCGCCGCAGAGCAGCTCAAGTCATCTGCCGGGACCGCGCGCACGCTGGCCGCGGGGACCGACGAGGACCTCGAGCGCTACGCGGGCTTCTACGGCAAGGAGGACGTCGACGTGCTGCGCACAGCCGACGCCGACGCGCTGGAGCAGCGGTCGGCCAAGCTCTTCGACCGCCTGGTCGCGGACGAGGCGCTGAGCGGCGTCGCCTACCGCCGCAAGACCATCGGCGAAGCAGCGACGAACGCGCTCTTCGAGCTGCGCAACCTGTCGATCGGCAAGGTGGCGCCGGACATCGTCGGGGAAGACCTCGACGGCACGCCGATGAAGCTGAGCGACTACCGCGGCAAGGTCGTGGTGCTCGACTTCTGGGGAGACTGGTGAGGCCCGTGCCGGGCCATGTACCCACACGAGCGGTCGCTCGTGAAGCGTCTCAACGGCAAGCCCTTCGCCCTGCTCGGCGTCAACTCCGATCGTGACCGGGAGAAGATCCGCGAGACCGTCAAGGAGAAGGGGCTGACCTGGCGTTCGTTCTGGAACGGCGGCAGCACGAGCGGTCCGATCTCCACGCGCTGGAACGTGCGCGGCTGGCCGACCATCTACGTGCTCGACCAGGACGGCGTGATCCGGTTCAAGAACGTGCGCGGCGAAGCGATGGACAAGGCGGTCGACGCCCTGCTCGCCAAGCTCGACGGCGGCGAAGCCCGCGACCAGGGCGGCGAGCGCTAGCTCGCCGCCGTCGCCCGCCGCGGCCTAGATCAGGCCGCGGATGCGCTCGTCGAGCGCGTCCTGGTCCTTCGTGAAGCTGGCCAGCGCGGCCGCCGTCAGCGCGCCGTCCCAGCTGCAGGTGCCAGCGCGGACGCGCTCGACCCAGCTCGCGTAGTTCGGGATCTTCCCTTCGTCGCGGACCTTCGCGGCCTCCTCGGCCGAGAACTGAGGAAACAGGTCGCCCGCGCCGGAGTCCGCGAGCGCTGCGAGCACGTCGTCCGCTGTCGCGGTGTTCGCGTCGAGGCCGGCGGCCGCTGCGGCCGCGGCTTCGAAGCCGCGGTCGAGGTCCCAGAAGCACGTCAGCCGGTCGCCCGCGACGTCGACGCCGTCGACGAACCGGACCTCGGGGTCGTCGGCGGTCCGGTCGGTGATGGCCGA
>CAZTQF010000264.1:0-4834 GCA_964615255.1 uncultured candidatus Brocadiaceae bacterium
CCGCGATGTCCTCCATCATGGCCTTGCGGCGGTCGCCGAAGCCCGGCGCCTTCACGGCGCAGCACTTGAAGACGCCGCGCAGCTTGTTGACGACCAGCGTCGCGAGCGCCTCACCTTCGATGTCCTCGGCGATGATCAGCAGCGGGCGGCCGCTCTGCGCGATCTTCTCGAGCAGCGGCAGCATGTCCTTGATCGACGAGATCTTCTTCTCGTGGACCAGGATGAAGGGGTTCTCGAGCTCCGCCTCCATCTTCTCCTGGTTGGTGGCGAAGTGCGGCGACAGGTAGCCCTTGTCGAACTGCATGCCCTCGACCCACACGACCTCGGTCGCGAGGCTCTTGCCCTCTTCGACCGTGATCACGCCGTCCTTGCCGACGCGCTCCATGGCGTCGGAGAGGATGCCGCCGATCTCTTCGTCGTTGTTGGCCGCGATCGAGCCGACCTGGGCGATCTCCTTCTTGCCCTTGACGTCGATCTTGATCTTCTGGACCTGGCCGCAGACGGCCTCGACGGCCTTCTCGATGCCGCGCTTCAGCGCGACCGGGTTGGCGCCGGCCGTGACGTTCTTGATGCCCTCTTCGAAGATGGCTTCGGCGAGCACGGTCGCGGTCGTGGTGCCGTCGCCGGCGACGTCAGAGGTCTTCGACGCGACCTCTTTGACGAGCTGGGCGCCGAGGTTCTCGTACTTGCCCTCGAGCTCGATCTCCTTGGCGACCGAGACGCCGTCCTTGGTGACGGTCGGGCTGCCGAACGACTTCTCGATGATGACGTTGCGGCCGCGGGGGCCGAGAGTGACCTTGACGGCGCGGGCGAGCTGCCGGACGCCGTCGCGCATGCGCTCGCGCGCTTCCTGGTCGTATGCGATCTTCTTGACTGCCATGGGTGTGTTCCTGCGGGGTTGATTCGGGTCTGTGGGAGCCGGCGTCAGTCGATGATCGCGAGGATCTCGTCCTCACCGAGGATCATCATCTCTTCGCCGTCGAGCTTGATCTCGGAGCCGGCGTAGCTCGAGAACAGGACGCGGTCCTTCTTCTTGACCGTGAGGGCCTGGCGCTCGCCGCTGTCGAGCAGCTTGCCGAGACCGACCGCCACGACCACGCCTTCGCGCGGCTTCTCCTTGGCGGAGTCGGGCAGGATGATGCCGCCCTTGGTCTTGTCGTCTGCCTGGACGCGCTTGACGAGCACGCGGTCGCCGAGGGGGGTCACGGTCGAGGTCTTGGTCTTGGCCATTTCAGTTCCTTCGTAGGGGGGTCAGTCTGAGGTTGGGATGGGAGGGGGATCGGCGACGCGGCGGTGTGGCTACGACGTCGGGGGTTGGCGGCGCTGCAGGGACTCGGTGATGCCCGGGGGGTGATTCCAAGGAGCCAGCGGTCCGCCGAAGTGGGAGTGGATCAGCCGCTCGAGCGACTGCCGGAGCTGCGCGAGGTCCAGCGGCTTGCGCAGGAAGGTGAAGAACCCTGCCTGCTGCGCCGTGGCGACCTCGGCTGTGCTCGCCATGCCGGACATGAGGATGGACGGCAGCGGCCGCAGCGCGAGCAGCTGCTGCAGCAGCTGCGTGCCCGTCGTCTCCGGGAGGTGGTAGTCCAGGAGTCCGAAGTCGTAGCGCTGGGCGCGCGCGAGCTGCAGCGCCTCGGCCGCGAACGCCGTCGAGGACACGCCCCAGCCCTGGCTCTGCAGGAACTCGGCGAGACACCCACGGAGGGAGTCATCGTCTTCTACCAGCAGGATGCGGAAGCTCTGGGCCATCGGGAAAGGGGCGCCGACAAAACGCGGCGCAGGCCCGGAGCAAGCCTCGTGCCGAGCCGGCGAGGTGGCTGCAAGCGACTATTTAGCAGACACCTAGAGGCATCCGAGGGCATCGTGGCCGCCCCGCCGAGTGTCAAAATGACGGTAGTGGCCGGCGGGAGGACTGCCAAGTTGACGCGGTCACGCCCGCCCAGGCGCCAAGCGACCGCGCGGGCGGCGTCGCCTCAGTCCTCTTCCTCGTCGTCGTCGTCTTCGTCCTCTTCGAGGTCTTCGAAGCCTTCGTCGGGCGCGTCGTCGTCGCCCTCCTCCTCGTCGTCCCCGTCGAGGTCCTGGTCGTCGTCGTCCCAGTCGTCCTCATCGTCGGCGTCTCCTTGCCCATCGTCGTCCTCGTAGGAGGCGAGCACGCGGTCCCAGTCGGCGACGTCGATCGTGTTGTTGCACACGAGGCAGACGCTGTCGTTGTCGCGGAGATCTTCGAGCTCCTCGACGTCGCGGTACACCTTGCCGCAGTCGCGGCACCGAAGGATTTTGCCCATGGCTGAAGGGGGGGTGCGAGAGAGAAGAAGGGGTGTCCCCGTGGGCGCGCGATGCTGGCCTTGAGGCAAGCGCAAGGCAATGGCCTGCTGTGGTTTCTTGTGCGCCTGAGCAGGCTGGCTGCGCGCCGCGTTCTCTGCGGGGATCGAGCCGATAGGATGGCCCCGTGTCGAAGTCGGTCTGGTCGATCCTGGCCATCGGTGCTGCGGGGCTGATCCTGCTGGCGCTGATGATGCAGCACCTCGCCGAGGCTGTCGTGGAGCGCGAGCGTTCTCCCTACGCCGCGGCGGTTGAGCGGCGGCTGGGAGCGAAGCGGATCGGCCCGGTCCGGATCGAAGAGGTGCGCGAAGGCGGCCGGCTGCTGCTCCGCGTGCGCGCCAAGGTCCTCTCGGGCGTGAACAAGCGCGCGCTCGCCGACGCGGCCGGCGGCGAGCTGTGGCTGGGCGCCCTGCGCGCGGGCGCGCGCGTCGACGAGGTCGAGGTCACGCTCGCCGACGAGGACCCTGGCGTCCCCGCTGCCGCCTTCGTCGTGCCGCCGCCCCGGGCCGGCCGCTAGCGGCGCCCGGTCGGCGCCATGGCAACGCCCGGGGCGCGCGCCGCCAAGTTGGCGCCGCGCTGCGCTCGATAGGTATCGGAGATGCCCCAGGTGGTCGTGTTCGCCTTCGCCGTCGAGGACGGCCTCGAGCCTGTCGTCGGCGCGGCGCCCTTCAGCGTGCTGGCGCGTCAGGTCCCGCGCGTGCTCGTCGAGCAGCTGAACGCCGGCGACGACCGCGGCGCGAGGTTCTTTCCGTTCCTCGGCCGAGTCGACGGGGCGCGCACCTTCCTACGCCTCCGTCGGCCGCTGGAGCCCAAGGCGCTGGTCGCCCTGCACGAGAAGCAGGAGGTCGACCTGTTCGTCGACGGCGTGCTGCGCCAGGAGCAGCTGGAGTGGCGCGTCCTCGACCGGGAAGGCCAGGTGCTGCTGCGGATCGAGGTCGACTTCGACCCGCTCGATCCGCTGGCGGTGCTGCCGCGGCTCGCCTATGAGCTGCACGGCCAGCTCGGCAGGACCGGCCAGGTCGCGACCGGCTTGGAACTCTCCGGCGAAGCCCTCGGCTGGTACCTGATCCTCAAGGACGAGATGCTGTGGCGAGAGGCCGAGCTGCCCGACGTCAGCGAGCAGCCGCTGCGCGCCGCCGGGCGCTGCGTGGAGCTCGCAGGCGGGGACGCCGACGCGCAGCAGCTGATCGTCGAGTATCTGGCGCTGCTGCTGCGGCGCGGGCTGCACCGGCAACCGGCAGGCCGGCTCGCCGTCACGCTCGGCGCGCAGGTCGAGGACGCCAAGCTGCTCGATCGCCTCGCGGGGCTCGCGTTCGCCGCTGGCGAGGTAGCCGCTGCCGCGGCGATGGTCGTCCGCGCCGCGCAGCGCGCGCCCGAGGACCGCGAGCTCACCGAGCGGGCCGCGTCGATGGCGTTCCAGCACGGCGACTCCGCCGGCGTCGAGGCGGTCGTCGCCGCGGCGCGCGGCGCCGGCTCGGCCACGACCCGGCTGCTCGCGCAGCTGGCCGCGACGAGGGACCGCGCGGGCGATCGGGAGGGGCGCGCAGCCCTCGTCGAGGAGCTGCTCGAGGCAGCCGATCTGCCGGTGCCGGCAGCCCGGCTGGTCGCATCGTTTCTGCTCGAGGACGGCCGCACGGCCGACGCCAAGGCCGTGCTGTCCGCTGCGCTCGAGCGGGCGCCCGACGACGCCGGCCTGCGCTTCGAGCTCGCGCGGTGCTGCCTGCTGCTGGGGGACACGGCGCACGCGGCGGTCGCGCTGCAGCGCGCGCTCGACCTCGGGCTCGGGGAGGCCACCGCGCAGCAGGCCCAGCGCCTGCTCCGGCAGGCCTCGGTGCCCGGGCTGTGGCAGGGGCTGCAGCTGATCGAGAAGGCCGTCGCCGCCGGTCAGCTCACGTCGGCGCTCGAAGCGGCGCGCGCGCTCGTGCGCCGCGTCGGCCCGGTCGCGGAGGCGTGGCTGCTGTTCGGCGTGGTCCAGCACAAGCTCGGGCGGCTGCGCCGGGCGGAGCGCCTGTTGCGTCGGGCGCTGCGCTACGACGACGCGTCGCCCGAGTCGTGCGCGCGGCTCGGCGCCGTCGTCCTGCAGGACGGCAGAGCGCAGGAGGCCCACGCGCTGCTGACGCGCGCGCACGAGCTGGCGCCCGACGACACCGCGACCTTGCTCCACCTCGCGCAGGCGGCTGCGCTCTGCGGCAGCGCCGAAGCGGCGGAGCGGCACGCGCGCCGCGCCGCAGCGCTGGGAGCAGCGCCAGAGCTGGTCGAGGCCGTCCTGCGAGAGATCGCGGCCTGACCGGCAGGCGTCGGCTCAATAGCCGAACCCGCCCCTGGCGAGCCGCGCCGCGATGATGCGGCTCTGCAGGAGCTTGCAGCCGCCCCCGTGCGGGTCGAGCGCGCAGGCCCGGGCGTTGTACTCTTCGGCCTTGGGCAGCGCGAGCCGCTGCACCAACAGGTTGCCCAGCGCCAGGTAGTGCTCGCCGAGGCGGTCGCGCACCCGGTGGCGTAGCTGCACGAAGCGATC
>CAZTQF010000265.1:0-4831 GCA_964615255.1 uncultured candidatus Brocadiaceae bacterium
CTTGATCGTCCCGCCGGCCGACGAGTCCAAGCTTCAGGGTACGGACCGGGCGTGGCTGTCGCAGCGCAAGCGCATGACGCCCGAGCAGCTCGCGGCGTGGGACGCGGCGTTCGAGCGCGAGAACGAGGCGTTCCTGCGCGAGGACCCGCAGGGCAAGCAGCGCGTGCGGTGGGCCTACCAGCGCTACATCAAGAACTACCTGCGCTGCGTCAACGGCGTCGACCGCAGCGTCGGCGAACTGCTCGCGTGGCTCGACGAGCGGCCGGAGGTGAAGAAGAACACCGTCATCATCTACAGCAGCGACCAGGGCTTCTACCTCGGGGACCACGGCTGGTACGACAAGCGGTGGATGTACGAGGAGAGCTTGCGCATGCCGCTGGTGATGCGCTGGCCGGAGCACCTTCCGGCCGGCCGCGAGGTCCAGGAGCTGACGCAGAACATCGACTTCGCGCCGACCTTCCTCGACTTCGCGGGCGTGCCCGCGCCCGCGTCGATGCACGGCCGCAGCATGACCCCGGTGCTCACGGGCGGCGCGGGCGGGCAGGGCGGCGAAGGCGTCGACGCCGACGTCGCGGCGGCCGAGCTCGGGTGGCGCGACGCGATCTACTACCACTACTACGAGTCGCAGGCCGTGCACATGGTGCCCGCCATGTACGGGGTCCGGACCTCGCGCTTCAAGCTGATCCGCTACTACGAGCCGCAGTGGGACGCGTGGGAGATGTTTGACCTCGAGGCCGACCCTGCCGAGATGACCAACATCGCCGAGGACCCGCGCTACGCGTCGATGCGCAAGTACCTGGAGAAGATGCTCGCGGGGCTGCGGGCGGAGTACGGCGACGACACGGGGGTGGTCGGCGGCGGGGCGTTCCCGGTCACGGCGGGGATCGCGCGCGCGGTCCCCGCAGGCGAAGGCCACCGCGTCTGGTTCAACGCGCCGGGCGGCTACCTGATGAAGACGGGCAAGCGCGCCGGTGCGCAGCGCGTCTCGACGACGATGTCGCCGCGACCCGGCAGGCTGCGTCGCAACGGCTTCCTGCTGCTGACGGGAGCCGCGCCGCGCGGGCCCGTGATGCGCGTCGGCGTGGATTTCGACGGCGGGCGGCTCGTCGTGCAGGGGCCGCGTTGGCGCCAGCAGGCGGGCGCGGGGCGGATCACCTGGGACGGCGCTGCGCCCGTCGAGGTGACGGTGCACGTTGACTTCGATGCGCACACGTTGGTGGCCGAGGCGCTGGGGCAGAAGGTGACCGCGCCGATTCCCGCAGGCTGGAATTCGTTGACCGGCTGGGGCTACGGCGGCAACAACGCCGAGACCGTCTTCGGCGCGATCCGGTTCCGATGAGCGACGCGGCGATCTTGGACGCGCCGCTGCTCGGCCCGGGCGGCGCCACGACGACGCTGCGCGCCTTCCTCCACGACGGTCCGCTGGTCGTGGTGTTCCTGCGCCACTTCGGCTGACTGTTCACCAAGGAGCGGGTCGCGCAGTTGCGCGCCCACGAGCAGACGCTCTCAGAGGCCGGGGCCCAGCTCGTCTACCTGAGCACCGGTTCCCCGGCGCACGCCGAGGAGTTCCGCGCCGAGCACGGCCTCAGTGGCGCGGTGCTGTCTGACGGCGCCGGCGCGGCGTTCGCGGCGGCAGCGCTGCGGCGCGGGTGGGGGGCGCTGCTGCGTCCGCGGGCGGTGACGAACGCGCTGCGGGCGCTGCGCGGTGGCTTTCGGCAGCGCGCCGTCCAGGGCGACCCGCTCCAGCAGGGGGGCGCGGTGGTATTTGCTCCGGACGGCGCCGTCCGGGCGAGGCAGTCCGACGCGGGCGCAGGCGACCTGCTCGACGTCGAGGCCCTGCTCCGCGCGCTCGGCTGAGCCTCCGCGCGGCGCTCCCGGGGATCGGGACCGAATCGGGACCGATGCCGTTCGCGCCTCCGGCCGCGGCGTGCTTTGCTAGGAAGCCTCCTGACCCCTCGCGCACCGAGTCCCCGCTGATGTCGTCTCCACGCACCCTGCTCTTCGTCCTCGCCGCCTCCTGCTCGCCGCTCGCGCTCGCCCAGTCCGGGCCGGCCCCGCTCTCCGACCAGATGGCAGACCGGATCGCCCGCGAGGGGATCGAGAACAGCGGCGTCCACGCGATCCTCCGCGAGATGACGGGCGACATCGGCCACCGGCTGACCGGCTCGGAGAACTTCACCAAGGCCTGCAGCTGGGCCAAGGCGCACTTCGAGCAGATGGGGCTCGACGTCGCGCTCGAGGAGTGGGACGAGTGGGCCACGGTCTGGTCGCGCGGCGAGTGGATCGGACGGATCGTCGAGCCGATCGAGCTCGACATGTACGTCGCGACCGATGCATGGACCGCAGGGACCGACGGCCTGCAGACCGCAGGCTTCGTCGAGGCGCCGCGGTCGTCGACGGACGAAGCCGTCGCCGAGACCAAGGGCAAGTGGGTGCTGTCGCGCCGCAAGCCGACGAGCCGCGTCCGCGACGCGGTCGAGGCTGCGGGAGCGCTCGGGGTCGTCTACCGCGCCGGAGACCCCAACCAGCGCTACCCGACGCGCGTGCGCGTGTTCGGCGACTCTCGGGTCGCGCGGATGCCCGTGGACCAAGCGCCGAAGCTGCCCGAGATCGCGGTGCGGTCCGACGACTTCGACCGGCTCTGGTCGCTGTTCGAGCACGGCAAGCAGCCGGTCGCGCAATTCGACATCCAGAACGAGTTCCGGCCGGGCCCGATCAAGCTCCACAACGTCATCGCGACGCTGCGTGGCACGGAGAAGCCGGACGAGTGGGTCGTGGTGTCGTCGCACCTCGACAGCTGGCACCAGGCGCAGGGGTGCACCGACAACGGCACAGGGAGCGCGACGACCCTGGAGTCCGCGCGGATCCTGACCTCCGTCGGCGCCAAGCCGAAGCGCTCGATCAAGTTCTGCCTCTGGGGCGGCGAGGAGCAGGGCCTGCTCGGCAGCCGCGGCTTCGTCCAGCGTCACCGCGCGCAGATGCCCAACGTCTCGGCGTGCTTCAACCACGACACCGGCACCAACTGGGCCCAGTCGCTGACGGTCACCGAGGCGATGAAGGCGCAGCTCGAGCCGATCTTCGCGCAGGTCAACCGGCTGCTGACCGCGCCCGACGCCGACTGGGAAGGGCCGGTCTTCGCGCTGCGCGGCGTCGAGTCGATCGGCGGCGGCCGCGGCGGCAGCGACCACGCGTCGTTCCTGGCGGCCAAGGTGCCCGGGCTCGGCTGGGGGCTGAAGGGGCGCAGCGACTACTTCCAGCACACGTGGCACACGCAGTGGGACACGTTCGACGTCGCGATCGAGGAGTACCAGCGACACACCGCCACCGTGATCGCGATGGCGGCGCTCGGCACGGCCAACCTCGACGGCCTGCTGGACCGAGAGAACATCCGCACATCTCGAAGCGGCCGCGGCCAGTCCTCCGCGTTCGCCAGCGCGTGGTTCGAAGGAGAGATGGACGGCTTCGCGTTCAAGTCGGTCAAGGACGGCGGCCGCGCCGCGCGCATGGGCGTCAAGGCTGGCGACAAGCTGATCAAGGTCGGCGGCAAGGAGGTCTCCTCCATGCGCCAGATCTTCCAGTTCGCGCGGGAGGTCGAGGGCGACGTGATCGAATTCGCCTTCCAGCGCGGCGCCGAGACCTTCACCGCCAAGATGAAGAAGGACGAGGTCTCGATGGGCGGCCGGCGCCGCCGCGGCCGCTAGGTCGGCTGCAGCGCCGAGCCCATCACGAAGTCCGCGAACCCCAGCTGCTCGCCGGGGTCCACCTGCTGGCCGAGCAGGTCGAAGGCTCGCGCGCGGGCCCTCGCGAACCGCGGGCGGTGCGACGACGCCGAGGATGACCTCGGATACGCGGAGCGCCTCGAGCCGCACCTGAAGACGCGCGAGGGCGGGGTTCTGCGGCGGGCGATCCGAGACGCAAGGGCGCGAGAAGACGCGCGAGGGGCGGCGGCGAGGGGCAAGCCCCAGAGCGGCGAGCGGCCGCTCCCCCCTCTGGAGAGGGCCTTCGAGAGAGCCTTCGGCGTCGGCGGCGGCGGCGGGGACGGGTCCGAGAAGAAGAACGCCGCCGAGAAACGCAAAGCTCACGAAAGGGGGGAGCGCTTCGAGGACGACCCGAACGACGCGCGAGGAGGGGAGGAGCCTCGGCTGCGGTACGCCTCGGAGGCGGCGCTGTATCTCGGGCCCGGCGCGAGCGAGGCGGACCGAGCGCTGTTCCGCGAAGGGAACAAAGGAGGCGGCGACGAAGGCGCGTCATCGGGAGGAGGTTCGTCAAAATTCGCCGATCAACCGTCGCACACCGACGCGTTCAACGCCAACGGCCTGGACGCGCTCGAGCCCGACGAGCCGACGCGAGAGGACCGGTGTCGCTTCGCGGTGCGGCGCGCGGCGGAGCTCGAGGAGGATTTCGAGCGGACGTATAAATCCTCGTCGGGTTTGCCCTTCGAGTTGTACGCGGACGCCGAGCGCGCGCCGGCGGGCGAGGCGTTTCCGACGGCGAAGGCCGTGGCGCGGGGGGACTACCTGCTTCGTCCGGATTTCGCGGCGATTGAGGCGGAGGTGGCGGCGGAGGAGCGGAAGGCGGAGAGTCAGCGGCGGGTCGGGGTCAGCGCGGACCGGGGCTTCGCCGCGCGGCGGTCGTACAACGCGGGCATCTCGAACCCGTGGGATCGGGACGGGAAAAAAGCGGAGGCGGAGATGGAGGCGAGCGTCATGGCGGACATGGAGGAGGCGGCGAGGAGGGAGAGGAAGGAGGCGGCGGAGGCGTGGGTGAGGAGGCGCGAGGAGAGGAGGGACGTCGCGACCAGGGACCGCGTCGACGTGGACTGAGTGAAACG
>CAZTQF010000266.1:0-4804 GCA_964615255.1 uncultured candidatus Brocadiaceae bacterium
CACTTCGCCGTCCACGAGCAGCTCGACGCGCAGCCACGCGCGACGCGCCGGGTAGCCGGTCGGAAACTTGTGACCGGCGAGGTTTCTTACCAGCAGGTCGAAGCGGAGCGCGCCGTCGGCCGCGACCACGTCTTTGATCCTGAGCGTCGCCGTGCGGTGCGCCAGCTGGTCTCGCGTCGCCGCCGCCATCGCCCGCAGCTGCTCGGGCTCCGCCTCGACGTAGAGGTCGTCGCGGTGCTCCCGCAGCATGTCGAGCATGAAGGCGTTGCCTCCCACGAACGCGTGGCTGCGGTAGCCCTCGCGCTCCGGAATGCGGAAGTCGGAGCCCATCGGCGTGCGCGCGATGCGCGTCGCGGGCAGCTCCGCCATGTGGCACTCCTGACACGACCTCGTCGTCTCGGGGTCCGCGCCCTCGACCTCGTCGTTGAACACGCTGTTGCGCCACTCCAGGTAGGGGGTCTGCTCGGGGAACGCGTGGCCGTGGTGCTCGGGCAGCAGCGTGTGGCAGGTCGCGCAGAGCCCCGCGCTGCGGATGTGCGCGCCGTGGACCGGCGTGTAGCGGACCTGGCCGCGCATCGGCCGCGTCTCGACGTCGTCGAAGGGGCCGTAGATCAACCGCTCGTCGTTGAACTTCGGCTGCCCGGAGAAGGTCCGCCGCTCCCCGAGGCCATCGGCGGAGATCATGTGACAGACCGTGCACGAGACGCCGTCGTCGGCCTCGAGCTCGTCGACCGCGTCGGCGAACCGCGGCGGCGCTTCGCCGTCGTGCACGCGCTGGTGGTGCACCATGGGCGCGTGGCAGCGCAGGCACAGCTCCTGCACCTGCTCGCCCGCCGCAGCGCTCTCCTTGCGCAGCTGGGCGCGGAAGTACGGGTCGCGGAACGCGTTCGCCATCATGGTC
The DNA here is from genome assembly GCA_964615255.1 of uncultured candidatus Brocadiaceae bacterium. Lineage (GTDB taxonomy): Bacteria > Planctomycetota > UBA1135 > UBA1135 > UBA2386. The sequence goes on from CAZTQF010000266.1 coordinate 902, forward strand.
GCCTGCCACGTGAAGTACGGCGAGACGTCCTCGTCGTCGCCCCGCTTCATGGCCGACGCACCGGGCGCGGCGATGTGACAGACCGCGCAGGCGTCTGCCGTCGTGAACAGCGGGTCACGGTGCGGGTCCCACGGACCCGCGACGCTCTGGGGGCCGGGGCGCAGCGCCGTGCAGACGACGACGGCGACCGCGGCGGCGGCGGCAGGGAGGATCGGGTTCATGCGGCCGAGCACTCTAGCGGGTCGCGGGGCCAAAGACCTCGCGCGCGATCCGCTCGCCGACGGCGTCCAGGAAGGGGTCTGCGATCTCCGCGTAGCCGTAACGGTCGTCGTTGAGCACGCCGTCCGGGTTGGTGTAGACGACCACCGAGAGGAAGAACCCGCGGCCCGTGCGGCGGTCCTCGACGTAGGCGTTCTCGGTCGAGAAGCCGTAGGCCCGGCCGATCTTGTCGTAGACGCGCAGGTGCTCGCCGGGCACGACCCGCGAGACGCCGCGCCAGACGAACTTGCAGTAGTGGTCGTCCAGGTCGCGGTAGTCCGGGTTGCGCGACTCCCGCGGCAGCTGGCCCATCGTCTGCACCAAGAAGGCCCGCTGGGCGACGCCGAGCTCCGGGAAGCCGCGCTTGCCCGTGTCGATCTCCGGACGCACGACCTCCACGAGCAGGTCCTGCAGATCGACCAGCGTGATCGCGTTCTTGTGGTCGAACGACATCGGGCCGTCGACGCGGCGGCCTCCCGACAGGTAGCCGTCGCCGATGCGGCGATCGGAGAACGGCGCGTTGTCGAGCTCGACCGGCGCCTCGCGCGCCGGGAACACCGCGTCGTCGACCCGGACCGTGCGCGTTTGTCGGTTCTCCTGCAGCGTGCGCGCCTCGCTGAGGCGGTGCCACAGCCGCGTCGAAGAGAGCCCGGCCGACCACATCTGCCGGTTGAGGTCGTCCGGCCCACAGAGGTCGACGCAGTGGTTGTAGGCCTCGTTGTCGCTGACCAGCAGCAGCTTGCGCAGCGCGTGCCGCACCGTCAGAACGCCGCCGTCGACGTTGGTCTCGTCCTGCTGCACGCGGCGGTCGCCGTCGAAGCGCGGCTCGATCACGAGCGCGCTGTCCAGGCCGAGCGACGTGCCGTGCTCGCGGTTGTGGCGCTGCAGCCGCTGCAGCATCGCCACGGCGCCGCAGAGCTTGATCGAGCTCGCCGGGTACCAGTAGCGGTCGGCGTCGCCGAGCGCGCTGCGCTCCAGGCGCACCACCCCGTCGTCACCGACCACGGGGATCGAGACCAGCACCTGCAGCCGGTGCTCGCGCGCAGACTCCACGATCGCTACGCAGCGATCGTCGGCGCGCAGCAGCGCCTCGAGGTCGATCGGTCCCTGCGGAGACAGGCTGGAGAACAGCGCAGACGCGAGCATCATGCGGCCACGCTAGCGCCGGCTCAGGACGCGATCATGCCAAAGTGCGCGAGCGCCCTGGCCAGCGTCTCCTGCGGTTCGGCGTTCAGCTGCAGACCTACGATCCCGACGCCGAGGCGCCGGTCGGTGGCCTCCAGCGGGCCCGTCGAGAAGACCGTCTCCCCACGCTCGACGACCGGCATCCGGAGGAAGATCTCGCCTCAGCGACACAAGGAGCGCCGAGGAGCCGGGCGTCCCCGGCGCGCGGCTTGAGGCCAGCCCCGCCTAGTCCGTAGAGTCGCTCCGATGGCCACCCGCCGTTACGGCACCATCATCCGCCACCTCAAGGAGGACCCGGACACCGCCGCCGAGCTCGCGGCCAAGCTGCCAGACGACCAGCTGATCGAGCTCGCCGCGGCCCTCCGCGAGGAGATGCAGAAGCGCGCCAGGGAGAGCGGTGACGCCGACGCGGTCATCGAGGCGGCGTTCGAGGCGGGCTTCGCCCGGGACGGGCTCGGCGTGCTGCCGTGGATCGAGAAACCCTACCTCGTGTGCCCGGGAGGTCTCGTCGCCAAGAACCGCGCCAACCACCGCTGCCAGTTCGTCTCCGCCGACGACCGCTGGGTCTGGGAGAGCTGCGACCTGGTCCGCGAGGACAAGCGCTCAACGCCGGGCGACGACGAGGGCTTCCGCGCGATCGCGCTGCTGCCGATCGTAGAGGGGATGCAGCTCGACGTGGTGCGCGCCCGCATGAAGCAGGGCCAGCACAACGTCGAGCGCGTCACCAGCATGACCGTGCGCCGCGGCCGATTGATCGAGGTCGAGCAGCGCGACGTCTCGGCGCGCGGCGCGCGTTGACGTTGTAGGGAGGCGGCCGTTGCGCCAGACTCCCGAGGTGCGACGCCGCGACCGCAAGCCTGACCCAGCCGAGCAGACCTTCGAGTGCCGGCACTTCGGCGTCTGCGGCGGCTGCTCGCTGCTCGACCAGCCGGTGGCGTGGCAGCTGCACGACAAGGTCGCCGCGTGCGAGGCGCTCTTGGCGCCGTTCCTCGGCGGCCTGCGCGTCGCGCACGAGCTGCCGCAGCGGCCGCAGCGATGGTTCCGCTCGCGGCTCCTCTACCCCGTGCGGCAGGACCGCGACCGCAAGCCGGTCCTCGGCATCTACGAGTACCGCAGCCACCACGTCGTGCCGATCGAGGAGTGCCAGACCCAGGACCGCTGGCTGACCGAGCTCGGCAAGCGCGTCGAGGGCATCCTGCGAAACCTGCGGCTGGAGGGCTTTCAGCCGAACCGCAGGCGCGGCGTCGCCAAGGCTTTCTGGGCGCGACTCGCGAGCGGCTCCGGCGAGGTGCTCGCCGGCCTCGTCACGCGTCCGGGCGCGTTCGCCGAGGGCCCTGAGTTCGCGGCGCAGCTCGCAGCCGCTGCCGCAGAGCTGCCGCAGCGCGGCCGGCCGCGGCAGCTGGTCGGCGTCGTCCACTCGATCAGCGACCGCGACGACGACTTCTTGCTCGGCGACCGCCATGTGCCGCTGCGCGGCAGGGACCACCTCGTCGACGTCCGCGACGGCCTGCGCGTGCGGGTGAGCGCCGGGAGCTTCTACCAGATCCACAGCGGCGCCTACGAGCTGCTCTACGCGCCGGTGGTCGCGCTCTGCGGCGACGTGCGGGGCGCGCGCGTCGTCGACGGCTACGGCGGCGTCGGCGCGTTCGGTCTGCGGCTCGCCCAGGCCGGCGCGACAGAGGTGCTGGTCGTGGAGGACAACGCCGCGGCGTGCCGCGACGCAGAGCACAACGCCGCCGCCAACGGCCTCCCGCAGGTGCGCGTGCAGCGCTCGTCCTTCCCGGCCGCCGCGCTGCCTACAGACGTCGACGTCATGGTCGTCGACCCGCCGCGCTCGGGGCTGAAGGACGCCGGCGTGCGCGCGGTGCTCGCCGCGCGCCCGCGGCGCCTCGTCTACGTCGCCTGCGCCGCCGAGGCGCTGCAGCGCGACCTCGCGCCGTTGACCGAGGCCGGCTACGCGCTGACAGCGGTCCGGCTGTGCGACCTGTTCCCGCACACCGAGCACGTCGAGCTCGTCGCGCGGCTCGAGCGGCGGTAGGCCGACCCGTGCGCGCCTAGAGGATGTCGAGCACGCCGGTCGCGCCGTTCGTGACCGTGTCGATGCCCGTCGCGTAGTTCACGTCCACGCTCAGCGGCGCGTTCCACGGCAGGAGGTCCTTGTCGGCCACGCCCCCGAGCGCAGCGGCGACGAACGCCCTGCCGAGCTTGGTCAGGCTCCGGTCGCCGGTCATCTCCACCAGCCGCGCGATCGCCCGCCGGTCGCCGATGCGCGTGATCGCGGACGCGACGGCGGCCAGCACGGCGACGCTCTCGCTCTCTTCGAGCAACTGCAGCAGCTGGTCGTTGGCGTGTCGGTCACCGAGCACGCCGAGGGCGACGGCGCACTGCTGCAGCACGAACGGACGGCGCGCAGACCGCGCCATGATCTCGGCCAGCGTCGCGGTCGACTTGACGTCCTGG
>CAZTQF010000267.1:0-2734 GCA_964615255.1 uncultured candidatus Brocadiaceae bacterium
CGTGGACCTCGGGCCCGGCGCGGGCCGCGCAGGCGGTAAGGTGATCGGCAGCGGCACAGCCGACGAGCTGGCCGCGCTCGACACGCCGACCGGGCGCGCGCTGCGCGGGGAGGCCGGGTTCGTGCGTCGAACGGCGCAGCCCGCGCGGCGGCCGATCCAGCTGCGGGGCGCGGCGACGCACAACCTGCGCGACGTGGACCTGGACCTGCCCGGGAGCGGGCTGACGGTCGTCACCGGCGTCTCAGGGAGCGGCAAGAGCTCGCTCGTCTTCGACACGCTGTTCGGGGAGTCACGCGCTCGGATGACAGAGCACCTCACGGGCTTTCTCCAGCGGCAGATCGGCGCCGGAGGTGCGCGCGCGCGCGTGCTCCGGAGCGCGCGCGGGCTCCGCCCGGCGATCGCGCTGCGACAGCGCGCCGAGGCCGAGGGGCGGGCGGATCGAAGGTCGACCGTCGCCACGGCGGCGGCGCTGCACCCGCTGCTCCGCACCATGTGGTCGCGCGCTGCGGATCAGGGGCTGACGGCGGCGCACTTCTCGTTCTTTCGCGAAGAGGGCGCGTGCGGAGCGTGCGGCGGCCTCGGCGTGGTGCGTCGCTGCGACCCCGCGCGCCTGATCGAGGACCCTTCGGCGCCGCTGTTCGCAGGCGCGCTGCGGGTCGGGAACAAGGTCGTGCGCGACTTCGCGGATCCCACGATCCGGCACCGCGCGCTGATCGAGGCGGTCGCGCGCGCCCGCGGGGTCGAGCTCGGCGACCCTTGGGCGGCGTTGGGGTCGTCCGCGCAGCGCGCGATCCTCGAGGGCTGCGGCGACGAGGCGTTCGACGCAGTGTGGGAGCACGAGGGCGCGGAGGGCGGCGCGCACCGCTGGCGGGCCAAGTGGCCCGGAATCGCGGAGATCATCGATCAGGAGTACGCGCGCCGCACGGAGAGCGGCGCCAAGAGTCGCCGGGCCGACTACGAGGCGCTGATGGCGGACGGGGTCTGCCCCTCGTGCGCCGGAGCGCGCCTGCGCCGTCGCGCGCAGCAGGCGCTGCTCTCCGGGGACTCCCTGCCCGAGGTGTGCCGGCTCGACGTCGTCGCGTTCGCGTCGTGGCTGCGGCGAGCCGAGACCTGGCCGGAGCGCGAACGCGAGGTGACCGCGGCGGCGCGCCAGGAGCTCGCGCGCCGCGCGGCGCAGCTGCGCCGCCTGGGCCTCGGCCACCTCGCGCTGGATCGGTCCTTTGCGTCCCTCTCGGCCGGCGAACGTCAGCGCGTGCGCCTGGCGCGGCAGCTGGCCGCGCCGCTGACCGACTGCGTCTACGTGCTCGACGAGCCGACCCTCGGCCTGCATCCCAGCGACGTCGCGGCGGTCCTGGACGCCGCGCGCGCGCTCGTGCACGCCGGCAACGCGGTGGTGGTCGTGGAGCACGACGCCGACGTGCTCGCCGCCGCCGACCACATCGTCGAGGTCGGCCCGGGCGCGGGCGACGCGGGCGGCGCGGTGGTGGCGGAGGGGGCGCCGGACGCACTGCGTGACACCTCGCGCACCGGCAGGCTGCTGCGTCGGCCGGCGCGAGCCCTGCGGACAGCCCCACGGGTCGAGGCGGCGGGTCAGGTCGAGGTCCTCGGCGCCGCCGTCCACACGCTGCGAGGGCTGGACGTGGCGTTCCCGGTCGGCCAGCTGAGCGTGGTCGCCGGGGTCTCCGGCAGCGGCAAGTCCTCGCTCGTTCGCGGGGTGATCGCGGCCTCGGCGCGCGCGGGTCGGCCTGTCGGCTGCCGCGCGATCCACGGGCTCGAAGCGTTCGCGGCGGTGATCGACGACGCCCAGGCTCGCTCGGAGCGGACGCGCGCCTCTTGCGTGGCGACGCTGGTCGGGATCTTCGACGACGTGCGCGCGGCCTTCGCCGGGACCGAGCGCGCGCGCGCGCGCGGCTGGCGCGCGAACCACTTCGCGCTGCAGGCCAAGTCGGGCGGCGCCTGCCGCGCGTGCCGCGGCGTCGGCTGGGTCCGCAGCGACCTCGACTTCTTGGGCGTCGGGCAGTGGTCGCTGTGCGACGAATGCGGCGGGCGCCGGTTCGACGAAGCGACGTGCGAGATCCGCTGGCTGGGCCGCGACCTGGCGCAGACGCTGGGGGCGTCGGTCGACGCGCTGCTCGCGTCGCTGCCTGCGCGCGGCTACGCGCGGCTGCGACGGACGCTGGAGCAGGCGTCCCAGCTGGGGCTCGGCTACCTGACCCTCGGGCAGCCAGGGGACGCCCTTTCAGGCGGCGAAGCGCAGCGGCTGCGCCTCGCGGCGCACCTCGCTGCAGAGGTCTCCGGCGCGTCGCTCTTCCTGCTGGACGAGCCGACGCGGGGGCTGCACGCCGACGACGTCGCCGTGCTCTCTGCAGCGCTCGACCAGCTGGTCGCGCGGGGCCACACGGTGATCGCGGTCGAGCACGACCTGGACGTGATCGCCGACGCCGACCACGTCGTCGAACTGGGCCCCGGAGCGGGCGCGCAAGGCGGACGCGTTGTGTTCGCAGGCTCGCCGGACGCGCTCGCCGGATGCGCCGAGTCGGCGACGGGGCAAGCGCTGGCGCGAGGTGGGCCTCGGCCTGCTTAGACTGCCTCCATGCGCGCGCTCTCCCTGCTCGTCCTCCTCTCCGCGACGTCCGCGTCGCCCCACGACGGTCCGGACCCGGTCGGCAGCTGGCGTCTCGCCGAGGAGTACGTCACCGCGGAGCGGCTGCAGTCCCTCCTGGGCGTCGACGGC
>CAZTQF010000267.1:2744-4800 GCA_964615255.1 uncultured candidatus Brocadiaceae bacterium
GACTTCTCCCCCCGCGCAGGACTGCGGCACGCTCCCGACCGGGCCGCCCTGGCCGACGACGGTCTGGGCGTACGTCTGGAGTACGGCGATGTCATCGCCTGTGCGTCGGTCGACTTCGTCGACGACGGCGCCGGGACGTCGCTGTTCTTCGACGGCAAGAGCACGCGGGTCGTCCTGGCGGACGACTACGCCAACAGCGAGCAGCGGCTGCCGGTCAAGCACATGAGCGTGACCGCGTGGGTCGCGATCAACACGCCGACGCAGTGGGGCGGGATCCTGGGGGTCATCCAGGACAACGGCAACGCGGAGGCCGGGTGGGTGCTCGGCTACGACGAGCAGCGCTTCACGTTCGGGCTCGCGAGCCAGGGGGCTGACGACGGCGACGGTCGCATGACCTACCTCAAGGGCAAGACCCGTTACGACGAGGGCCGCTACTACCACGTGTGCGCGACCTACGACGGGGCGGTCATGCGGCTCTACGTCAACGGCGCGCTCGACGCCGAGACCCGCGCGCAGTCGGGCCCGATCCTCTATCCCGAGCACGCGCCGCTCGTGCTCGGCGGCTACAAGGACAAAGACGAGGACTACAAGCTGCACGGGCGGGTGCGATCGGTGCGCCTGTTCGACGAGACCGCCAAGGCCGCCGCGGTGCAGGACATGTTCGTCCACGGCGAGCAGCTGACGGCGGCGCCGCCGCACATCGCGCTGGACCCCAACCACGAGTGGCTGGTGCGCCCCTACCTGCAGTGGGCGACCACGACCGGCATGACCGTGCGGTGGGAGACGACCCGGCCGAGCACCTCGGTCGTGCACTGGGCCGACAGGGTCGAGTGGGTCGGCCCCAAGGAGCGCCGCGAGCCGACGTTCGCGAACCAGCAGGTGCAGGACGGCAAGCACCGGCTGCACGAGGTCCGCATCGACGACCTGCAGCCCGACACCGCCTACTACTACCGGGTGCAGTCGGTCGACGACCTCGGCCGCGAGCTGTGGGGCGAAGTGCTGAGCTTTCAGACCGCGCCCGGCGCTGAGACGCCGTTCGCCTTCGCGGTCATCAGCGACACCCAGGGCAACCCGGAGGTGTCAGGCCGCGTCGCCGAGCACGCGTGGGGGCTGCGGCCCAACTTCCTGCTGCACCCCGGCGACCTGGTGAGCACGGGCACGGTCAAGCAGCAGTGGCTCGAGCACTTCTTCTCCAGCATGAAGCCGCTGCTCGAGCGCGTCGCGCTGTTCCCGGTGCTCGGCAATCACGAGCGCGACGCGCGCTTCTACTACGACTACATGTCGCTGCCGGCGCCGGAGTACTACTACACCTTCGAGTACGGCAACGCGCAGTTCTTCATGCTCGACAGCAACCGCAAGGTCGCTCCCGGCTCCGAGCAGTACGCGTTCCTCGAACGCGAGCTGAAGCGTTCGGAGGCCGAATGGAAGATCGTCTGCTACCACCACCCTGCCTACACGTCCGACGAGAACGACTACGGCAACACATGGTACGGCCCGTCGACGCGCGGTGACCTGCGCACGCGCGAGCTGGTCCCGCTGTTCGACGAGCACGGCGTCGACATCGTCTGGAACGGCCACATCCACAGCTACGAGCGGACCTGGCCGCTGCGCGCGGACAAGGCGACGGCGCCGACCGAGGGCACCGTCTACATGGTCACCGGCGGCGGCGGCGGTGGCCTGGAGCTGGCCGGTCCGATCCGGCCGTTCTTTCAGAACACCGTCAAGCACGGCCACCACTTCTGCTACGTGGCGGTCAACGGCAAGACCCTCGAGATGAAGGCCTATGACCTCGAAGGGCGCCTGTTCGACACGCTGACGATCGAGAAGCGCTGAGCCCGGCCGCGGCCGGGCCCGGACTCAGCCGATGGTGCTCAGCCGACGATGCCGTTGAGGGTCGCGCTCGGGCGCATGGCCTTGGCCGCCAGCTCGGTGTCCGGCTGGTAGTAGCCGCGGACGTTGCACGCCGGCCCCTGGACCTCGTTGAGCTCCTTGACGATGGTCTCTTCGTTGGCGGCCAGCGAAGAGACCATCGTCAAGGAGCTCAACGAGGTCCAGG
>CAZTQF010000268.1:0-4778 GCA_964615255.1 uncultured candidatus Brocadiaceae bacterium
GGGCCGGGCCGTTCCGCGCGCGATCTGGCCGCTGGCGGCGCACTATCCGCGCCCGGGCTTGGTGGCCCGCCTGATCGGAAACCTCGAGCACCCGGACCGCGAGGAGCGGCTGTCGGCCGCGCGGGCCCTCGCGAACGCGTCGAGCGTGTGGCGCTCGGCGTCTGTGCGGCTCATCCGGCCGACGTCGCGGGTGAACGGGACGTCGCCGAGGGCCTCGTCGAAGCGGCCGAGGTTGTGTCGCTCGTAGTCACCGCGCGCGGAGACTGCCCGCTCGGCGCGTTGGAACAGCGCGCCGAAGCCCTCCAGCGCGCGGACCACGAAGGTGCGCTGCCGCAGCTCGTGGCGCAGGTAGGAGAGGTCGAGGTGGAGGTCCTGCAGATAAGAGTTCACCCAGAGCGCGTAATAGGCCGCGATGTCGAGGTTCCACTTCACCTTCATCAGCTCGTAGCTCCCGAACAGCTCGTACTGGTCGCGGTAGAGCGGCAGGTTCGCCTCGTAGCGGAACTGCAGGTAGCCCTCGTAGAGGCGGCGTCGCTCGGTGATGTCCTCGCCGTCGTGGCTGCGCGCGACGAGGTCGGCGACGTAGTCATTGGAGAGCGTGATGAAGTCGCTGCCCGGGCTGTAGAACGGGTCGCTGAACGCCGCGGCCTCGCCGATGACGGCCCACCGGTCGCCGAACCATTGCCTCGTCCCGTAGGCGAGCTGGCCGTAGGCGCCGAAGTCGAGCCACTCCGCGTCGGCGATCAGCTCCCCGCAGGCGCGCTGCTCGTGCAGCAGCGACCGCAGGCCCTCACGGTTCAGCACGTCGCGCGACAGGTGCCGCGCGTCCCCGACGACTCCGACGCTGGTGACGCCGCCGCGCAGCGGGATCATCCAGGTCCAGCGCCCGCGGTGCATGAAGTGCACCGTCGACAGGCGGCGGGACGTGTTGTGCGTGCGGTCGCGCCACGTCTGGTCGAACTCGGGCGCGTCGAGGTCGGCCACGCCTTCGAGTCGCGCCCAGGCCGCGAGGCAGCGGTGCTGCCGCTCGGGCACGCGCAGCGCGAGCTTCTTGGCGAGCAGGCTCGCGCGGCCGGTCGCGTCGACGACCCAGCGCGCCGAGACCCGCCGGCGGCCGCTGCCGTCCTCGAACTCGACGTGGTGGTGCGGGTCTCCGAGCCCGACGTCGGTGACCTTGCAGCCCTCCAGCACGGTCGCGCCGCGGGCCGCGCTGCCTTCGCGCAGCTCGCGCTCCAAGGACGAGCGGTCGAGCTGGAAGCTCGGATGGAGCGGCAGGCCGAAGCTGCCGATCTCGCTCATGTCCGTGAGCGCCGCGCTGTCTGCCGCTCGGTCAAAGAAGAACCGCAGCCCGTTCTTCGGGAGGTGGTGCTCGTAGAGGTAGCTCGAGAGCCCGAGCCGACGCACCAGGTAGTTCGAGAACAGCTCGACCGTCGCTTCTCCGACCTTGTAGCTGGTCTCCTGCGAGCGCTCGAGGACCAGCACCGTCAGGTCCGGCCGCTGCAGGCGCATCTGGCGGGCCAGCAGGCCGCCGGCCAGGCCGCCGCCTAAGATGACGAGGTCGTAGTCCGCTTTGGGCATGGAAGGACGCCGCGCCCATGAGGCGCGGAGCGGCCGCGACCATAGCACCCGGGAGCGCAGGGGGCTCGCTCCCTCCGGCGCGGCGCGCGGTCACCGCGGTCCGGCTCGGTCGAAGTCGCCGCGCGCCGGCGTTCGGCGCACGAATGCCCGTAGTTCGGCGCGCCGTCAGTCGCTATACCTTCCAACGCACCTGGGACGGCACCCTTCTCCAGACGCCCTTGCCACCGCGTCTTCCGTCCGCGGCGCGTTCGGACCGTGCGTTCGGGCGTATCGGATCTGCCAATCCGCCGGATCCGGAACAAGTGAGAGGCACGCTGGTTCCGAAAACCGCATGAGCGGCGTCGCCGCCTCTGATCGCATGTTCCGTCGCAAGAAGCCCGCTGAGCCCACCGCTGAACAGATCACGGACGACATGGTCGTCGTGGTCGACCAGTCGGTGAACCCCTACCTGGTGCTCTTCCATGAGCCCGCGGGTTTCCGTGCGGAGCAGGTCCGCGGGCTGCGCAACCGCCTTGTCGCGATGAACCCCGACGGCGAACCGAAGACCCTGGTGGTCACCTCGGCCGTGCTGGGCGAGGGCAAGAGCGTCTCGGCCCTGAACCTCGCGATGGCGTTCGCCGAGCTGGAGCGTCAAGAGGTCGTGCTCGTCGACGCTGACCTGCGGCGGCCGTGCTGCGAGAACTACCTGAACCTCAACCAGGGCCCGGGGCTGAGCGACGTGCTGCTCGGCCACGAGCCCGTGGAGCGCGTCCTGCGGCCGGCAGGCTACCGGGACCTGATGTTGCTCGGCGCCGGCACCCGCGTCGACAACCCGGCGGAGGTGCTCAGCTCCTCCCGCCTCGACCAGCTGCTGCGGCATCTCAAGGAGCGCTTCCAGTATGTCGTCATCGACACGCCGCCCGTGCTGTCCTCGACGGACGCCGGCGTGCTGTCCGCGGCGGCGGACGGCACCCTGCTGGTGGTGCGGCTGGAGCACTCGCTCAAGAAGCAGTCCAAGGACGCGTGGCAGGTGCTGAGCGACATGGGCGGGAACGTGCTCGGGACGTTCGTCACCGAAGTGCGCGGCCAGGATCCGGACAGCGACCGCCGCCTGGCCTACGAGCCCATCTCGGGGGAGCGCTAGCGGCCGGTGAGCAACTTCAAGGAGACGCTGAAGGACGCGCTGCGGCAGGTCTCGTTCCGGACCTCCCTGGACAAGCTCAAGAAGAAGGGCGTCCAGGACGTCAACGTGCTCGGCATCGACCGCATCGTCGGTCTCGTCGAGGCCGCGGTGCACCGAAGCCTGAAGTCGCGGCTGATGGGGGTCGAGCGCGAGGCCGTCGCCGAGTCTACCAAGGCCGAGTTCCTCCGGCTGCTGCGCTCCAACGAGGACCTGCAGCGGGAGAAGAGCGAGATGGAGCGCGCACAGGAGCGCGCCGAAGAAGAGATCGATCTGATGCGGCGCGAGCTGCTGCAGAAGCGCAGCGCGCTCAGGCTCCGACTCGAGCAGGACTCGGTCGAGCAGGCCAACCGCTACGTCGGCGCCGACGCGGAGATCGCGGCCAAGCTGTCCGACGTCATCGGTTCGCTGGCGGGCTCGGACGGTGAGGTCCCAGCCGAGACCCTCAAGGATCGGCTGATGACGCTGGTCATGGACGTCGTCAGCGGCGAGCGCAAGAGCGCCGACAACGCCCGCAAGGCGCTCCAGGACCGCGAGGTCGGCAACCTGCAGCGGCGAATCGAGAAGCTCAACGCCACCCTCGCGTCGACCGAACAGCGCCTCGCCGCGGCGACGGCGACCGAGCAGGTCGAGTCCGGGATCTCGTCGATCTACCGCGAGGTGCAAGGGCTCGACGAACACGACCAACAGGCCGGCAAGAAGAAGGAACTGATGGCCGACATCTTTCGCGCGAACCTTGAGCTGCAGAAGCGCAGCAAGGGCGCGTGAGGCTCTCTAGCAAATCGTCACAGTCATGAGTGAAAACAGCGAAAGCAGCGAGAAGAACCACGGGGTCCTCTACATCGGGATGGACCTGGGGACCTCGCGCACCTCGATCTCTGCGAGCAACGGCGTGCGTGAGACCGTCTACTCCACGGTCGGCTACCCCAAGGATCACGTCGCGAGCAAGCTGCTCGGCAAAGACGTCCTGTTCGGCAAGGAGGCGATCGACAAGCGCATGTCGCTCCGCGTCTACAAGCCGCTGGAGAAGGGCGTCATCAAGGCCGGGGAGGGCGCCGACGAAGACGCCGAGGCCAACATGAAGGCCGCACGCGACCTGATCGGCGAAGCGATCCGGTTGGCCAAGCCGCGCTCCGACGAGCTGGTCTACTGCGTCATCGGCGCGCCCGCTGAGGCGACCATGAACAACCGCGGCGCGATCATCGAGGCCGCGCGCGAGGCCGTCGACTCGGTGATGCTCTGCTCCGAGCCCTTCGCCGTCGCCTACGGCCTCGAGTGGCTCGAGGACGTGCTGGTCTGCGACATCGGCGCGGGCACGACCGACCTCTGTCGGATGCACGGCACGATGCCGGAGGAAGCTGACCAGGTGATGTTCGACGTCGCCGGCGACGCCGTCGACGCCGAGCTCGCGAGGCAGATCGAGAAGACCTGCCCCGGCGCGCAGTTCACCGTGCAGATGGTCAAGCAGATCAAGGAGCGCTACGGCTTCGTCGGCGACCCGCCCGAGCGCGTCACCGTCGAGCTCCCCGTCGAAGGCAAGCCGACCTCGTTCGACCTGACGGACCAGCTGCGCGACGCGTGCTCGATCTTGATCGAGCCGATCCTCGAGGGCATCAAGCAGCTCGTCGCGACCTTCGACCCCGAGTTCCAGGACAAGCTCAAGAATCGGGTGCTGCTCGCTGGCGGCGGCTCGATGATCAAGGGCCTCGACACCGCCGTCGAGAAGGCCATGCACGAGCGGCTGGGCAGCGGCAAGGTGGTCCGGATCGAGGAGCCGATCTACGGCGGCAGCAACGGCGCGCTGAAGATCGCGCACGACATGCCCGAGGACTTCTGGGAGCAGCTCAAGTAGCGCGGGCCGGCGGCCTGTGCCCGTGAGCTCAGATGCCGTAGACATCCTCGAGCAGCTTGCGCAGCTCGAGGAAGTCGCGGATCTCGTAGTCGGCCGTCGTGCGGCCGTCGTGCGTCGCGTAGCGACCGCTCCTGCGGATGCGGACGGTGGTCCAGCCCAGGTCGTTGCACGGGTCGATGTCGTGCGTCG
>CAZTQF010000269.1:0-4776 GCA_964615255.1 uncultured candidatus Brocadiaceae bacterium
CGTGCTGCCCGCCGGCGCCGCCGCTGCGCGAGAAGGAAACCACGAAGCAGTCCTTGGGGACCACGCGGCCGTCCTTGAGCGGCAGGTCAGAGCGCGACATCTTCCACCCAGCGGCGCTGCGGCTGCTCGCCCGCCTGCCAGCCGGACGCGAGCCAGGCGGCCCCGAGCGCCGCGGCGCCTGGCTCGACGCGGCGCGCGTCGACCGGGTGCCCCCACGCCGCCTGCATCAAGCGCACGAGGCCTTCGCGACAGGTGTCGGAGCGCAGCACGCCGCCGCCGAGCGCGACGCGCAGGCCTTCAGCGGCCTCGAGGTCGGCGCGCCGCAGCGCCGCCTCGCCGAGCTCGACCAGCTGACGCATACCGGCCATCAGCACGTCCGCGGCGAGCCAGTCGTCGCGCTCGAACGCGTCGAGCACCACCGGCAAGCGCGCCGCGACCTCGCGAGGCGAGAGCTGCTGGGCGACGGCTCCGAGCCGCGCCGCAGACGGAGCGTCGAAGGCCTGCGTGAGCGCGTCGGTCAGCGAAGTGGCCCGACCGCGGCCGTCGATGGCCCGGAGCACGCCGACGATCGCGCGGCGGACGAGGTCGTAGCCGCTGCCTTCGTCGCAGAAGCCATAGCCGCGGCCCCCGACGCGAGCCAGGTCGCCGGCCGGTCCCCGCGCCACGGCGAACGAGCCGGTGCCCGACCAGAGCGCCAGCCCCGCGCCCTCCCGCAGACCGGCGGCCGCGGCCGCGACGACGTCTCCCACCACGGCGACCGGCAGCGCCAGCCGGGCCTCGAGGGCTGCGGCCATCTCCGCCGCAAGCGCCGCGTCGCCGCTCCCAGCGACCGCACAGACCACGGCGTCCGGACGCTGGTGCGACGCGGCCGCAGCAGTGATCGCGTCGTCGAGCGCGGCGACGGCCGCGTCGATCCCCTGCACGGCGGGCTGCGCCGTCGCGGCGTCACCGCCCGGAGCGCAGCCGCGCGGCCACCACTCGTAGCGGCACTTGCTGCCGCCGACGTCCAGACCGAGAAAGCTCATGTCGTCGCGGAGCGAAGCGTCACCCACCGAAGCGGCCGACACAAGGGCACGCGGCCGCTACAGCCAGCGTCGGACAGCGTCGAACACCGCGCCGGGCGCGATGCCCGCCTGGCAGTGCGGGACCTTGTCGCACTTGGGCAGGTAGCAGCACAGGCAGTCGAAGCCCGGCGGCGTGAGCTTCTCGCCGCGGCCGTAGAGCTCGATCTCCGCCGACGAGGTGGGCCCGAACAGGACGACGGCGGGCTTCTTGCGGGCCGCAGCGCAGTGCACCGCCAGCGAGTCGCTGGTGACCACGACGTCACAGCGGTCGATCAGCGCCGCGAAGCGGCCGTAGGCGTTGTGGTTGCCGCCGTCGAACACCTGCATGCCGGACGCGAACGCCAGCAGGTCACGGTGCCGCTGCACTTCCTCGGGGCCGCCGAGCAGCAGCACCGCGATCCCCGCGCCGTGACAGAGCTCCAGGAACGCGCGCTGGTGCTCGTGGGTCCACTGCTTGTAGAGCCACCGGCCGCCTGCGCCGGTGTTGAGCCCCACGAGCCGCGCGCCCGCCGGCAAGCCGAGGCCGTCGACGAACGCGTCGGCGTCTGCCTTCTCGGCGGGCGACGGCTCGAGCACGGGCTCCCGCACGTCCTCCGGCGCGAAGCCGAGCACCTCGGCGACGAGGCGCTGGTAGGTCTCGGTGTTGGCGCGCTTGTTGTCATCGCTGAGGCCCATCTGCAGCCAGCGCGCTGCGCCAGGCCCGAGCGGCAGGACGTGGCCCCGCGCGTCGCGGGTGTAGCCGCGCCGCTCGCGGCCACGGGCCATCGCCGCCAGCGCGGCAGCGTCGGGGTCCGCGTCCGGGCACAGCACGACGTCGAACTCCTCGGTGACGAGCCGCGCCGTGGTGACGGCGTCGTCGGTGACGAGCACGTCGTGCACCAGCGGGTTGCCGTCGAACAGGCCGGCCGCCGAAGCGCGCGTCAACCACGTGACGCGCGCGCCCGGCCACGTCCCGTGGATCGCGGCCAGGAACGACGTAGTGCGGAGCACGTCGCCGGTCGCGGCGAGCTTGACCATCAGCACGCGGTGCTGCACGGGCTCATACTCGTCGCAGCGCTGGCAGACCTTGCCGCGCAGCTTGTGCGGCCGGCACGGACGGTCCCAGTGCACGTGGCGACAGTCGCTCTTCAGCTCGAATTCCGTCACGAAGTCTTCTATCGACACGCGCGGCGCGCGGACCCGAGCCGAACGCTACCGCTCGACGAGCCGCGACACTAGCTTTCGCGGATGACCACGCTCGCCATGCTCTGGGTGCCGATCCTGCTCTCGGCGGTGTTCGTCTTCGTCGCTTCCTCGCTCGTGCACATGGTGCTCCCCATCCACGCCGGCGATTACCGGAAGCTGCCGAACGAGGACCGCGTCCGGGACGCGCTGCGAGACGCGCAGGTGCCGCCCGGTCAGTACATGTACCCCGGCTGCGACTCGATGAAGGAGTACGGCTCCGAGGCGCTGCAGAAGAAGTTCGCGGAGGGGCCGGTCGGCGTGCTGATCATGCGACCGAACGGCATGCCGAACATGGGCAAGTCCCTCGCGCAGTGGTTCGCCCTCTGCCTCGTCACCAGCGCTGCGGTCGCGCACCTCGCCGGGGTCTCGCTGGCGCCCGGCGCGGCCGGCGGCGTGGTGTTCCACGTCACGGCGCTGCTCGCGCTGCTGGGCTACGCGTTCGGCTGCTTCCACGACTCGATCTGGAAGGGCGTCAGCTGGGCGGTCACGACCAAGTTCGTGTTCGACGGCGCGCTCTACGCGGCGGTCACGGGCGCGACGTTCGCGTGGCTCTGGCCAGCCGCGGGCGCGTAGCGGGCCGGGACTTTCCAACGCAAAGCAGATGCGCTACCTTCGCTGCCGCGATGGATGACGCGCCTCGATCACAACCGACGCGACCGCGCGCGCCGTGGGGAGCGGCCTTCGTGGTCTCCGTCTGCCTGCTGTGCCTCGGCGCGCTGCTGACGCCGTTCGCGCTGTTCTTCATCGGCTTTCAGATCGGCGGACCGGTGCCCGGCGAGGACGAGGCCGATCACGGCCGCGAGCTGCTGAAGCAGGGGAACTACAGCGCAGCACTCGAAGAGCTGCGGGCAGCCGTCTCGCTCGGATACGACAACAGCTTCCTGCGGCTCGACCTCGCGAAGTGCCTCGAAGGCCTCGATCGCCTCGACGAGGCCGACGCCGCGTTCGACGTCGCGATCGGCGACGGCCACTGGTGGCCCCCCTACACCGAGAAGGCCGAGTTCGTGCGGCGGCGCGACGGCACGGACGCCGCCAACGCGTGGCTGGCGGGACTCGACCAGGACAAGACGGATCCGAAGTTCGCCTACCTGCAGGCCAACTTCCGCC
This sequence comes from uncultured candidatus Brocadiaceae bacterium, assembly GCA_964615255.1. Lineage (GTDB taxonomy): Bacteria > Planctomycetota > UBA1135 > UBA1135 > UBA2386. Next base: position 3,396 of record CAZTQF010000269.1, read on the forward strand.
ACAGGTCATGCGGGGACCCCGCGGGCGCGGTCCCGTTCTACGAAGAAGCGGTGCGTCGGGCCTCGGCGCGCCATGGCTTCCGGTTCGACGCAGAGGGCTGGCTGGTCCTCGACGAAGCGACCCTGCAGAAGCAGAACAACGACTACGCCGACCTCTGGCCAACGCTCGAGGAGCTGGCGCGCTGCCGACTCTCGACCGAAGACGTCGAGGGCGCGCTCCGCGCGGCGACCATGGGCGTCGCGATCGGCCAGCAGCTCAACCGCTGCAAGGGCTACTACGACGCGCCGGAGATCGAGGCTGGTGACGTCTCTTGCCGGGCGCTGCGCGCTCGCGCGTTGACGCAGCTGGGTCGCCTCGACGACGCCGAGCACGAGCTGAACCTGGCGACGCCCCTCGCCGAGCGGGGCAGCTACACGGGCCACGCCGCTGAGATCCGGGGCGCGCGGCGTGACCTGGAGCGCGCGCGCGGCCGCTAGGCTTCCGCGCGTGCCGGCCTAGAAGATCGCGTCGAGGCCGGTGAGCTGCCGGCCGACGATCAGCGTGTGGATGTCGTGCGTGCCCTCGTAGGTGATGACCGACTCCAGGTTGCACATGTGACGCATCATCTGGTACTCGTCGGTGATGCCGTTGGCGCCGAGCACGTCGCGGCCCATCCGACAGCACTCGAGCGCCATCCAGCACGAGTTGCGCTTGGCGAGCGACACGTGGTAGTGCTGCATCTCGCCCTGCTCCTTCATCTTGCCGAGCTTCCAGCACAGCAGCTGCGCCTTGGTGATCTCGTTCGCCATCCAGACCAGCTTGTTCTGCACCAGCTGGTAGCGGCCGATCGGCTTGTCGAACATGACGCGCATCTGCGCGTAGCGCGTGGCCTCGTCGTAGGCCGCCTGCGCCGCGCCGACGGCGCCGAAGGCGATCCCGTAGCGCGCCTGCGTCAAGCAGCTGAGCGGGCCCTTGAGGCCTTCGACGCCGGGCAGCAGGTTCGACTTGGGGATGCGCACGTCCTCGAGCACCAGCTCCGACGTGTCGGACGCGCGCAGCGAGAACTTGTTCTTGATGCCCTTGCCCTGGAAGCCCTTGGTGTCGCAGTCGACCAGGAAGCCGCGCACCACGCCGTCGAGCTTGGCCCAGACGATCGCGACGTGGGCCATGCTGCCGTTGGTGATCCAGTACTTGCTGCCGTTGAGCACGTAGTGGTCACCGTCTTCGACGGCCTTGGTCAGCATGCCGCCCGGGTTGCTGCCGAAGTCGGCCTCGGTCAGGCCGAAGCAGCCGATCAGCTCGCCGGTCGCCAGCTTCGGCAGCCACTGACGGCGCTGTTCCTCGCTGCCGAACTCGTGGATCGGATACATCACCAGCGCGCCCTGCACGCTGACGAACGAGC
>CAZTQF010000270.1:0-4759 GCA_964615255.1 uncultured candidatus Brocadiaceae bacterium
TCCTGCGTCGAGAGGACGGAGCGCTGGAGCTCCCGCTGCCGTCGACGGCGTCGTCGTTCGCCGTGCTCGCGCGCGGTGACGGCGCCGGCGCCGAACAGGCGGCCGCGTGCGAAGTCCTGCCCGTTGATCTCGCGGGGTTCACGCGCGGGCTCTACGCGGCGCTCCACCGGATCGCCGCGAGCGGCTGCGCGGTCGCCTACGTCGAGCGTCTGCCGCGCGACCCGGCTTGGCGCGCGGTCGCCGATCGGCTCCGCCGCGCCGGGCTCGCGGACTAGGTGAGGAAGGCCTGGATCGGCCCGCGCTGGTCGATCCCGAACTTGTCCAAGCCGGTGTCCAGCGCGCCGAAGTGCTCGATCGGGTTGCCGTAGGCGTTGAGCAGCGTGGTGTACCAGTTGCCGAGCGTCTTGTGGCCTTGCTCACCGTAGTTGGGCAGCCGGATGTAGCGTCGGCCCAGCTGCACCTTGGCGTTCTTGCCCGCGAGGACGACGAACGGGAACTCGGTGCCGTGGCTGTGGTGGGTCTCGCCGCCGTCGGGGAAGTAGCAGACGAAGGTGTTGTCGAACATCGTGCCGTCGCCCTCGGGCACGGCCTTGAGCCGGCGGACGATCGTGTCCATCAGCCGCATGTGGTGCGTGCGGGCGCGCGCCCGGATCTCGGGCGCCGCGACGCCGCCGAACGACTTGTTGTGGCCGACGTCGTGCATGTTGACCTTCTGGCCCTCGATGCCCTCGATCCCGGTGTACTCGTGGCCGAGCTCGTCGACGGTGAACGCGACGACGTTGGTCAGCCCCGAGATCAGCGCGCCGAGCAGCACCTCGGCGTGGCCCTGCTGGCGCTCGATCGTGGTGATGTCGCCCGACAGCAGCCGCTCGTCGAGCACCGGAACGTGCTGACGGATGCGCTCGGCCATCCCGTCGATCTTGCGGTTGCGCTCGCGGATCGCCTCGAGCGAGTCGGCGTAGCCCTGCACCTTGGATTTCTCGGGCCCCTCGAGCTCGTCGGCCGTGCGTCCCTCGCCCTCGGCGACAAACTTGAGCAGGCGCCGCTCCAGCGCGTACTCGGCCTGCGCGCTCGCGTCGGCCGACACCGACTTGAACAGCTGCTCGAGCGCGACGCGGGGCGAGCCGAACGCGTAGTTGGGCTGCTGGGGCCCACGCGCCGAGAAGCCCTTGGCGATGCCGTCGAGGTCGCCGCGCGCGTTGCCGCCGCCGAGCGGGAAGCACGCGAGCTCGATGTGCTCGGCCGGCGACGGGAACATGCGCGCGAGCTCGAAGTCGACGGTCGCCCACCGGATCGAGCTCAGCCGCTCGTTGGCCTTGTAGACGCCGAGCGACGAGCACCACGAATGGTGGCCCGTCGTGCACATCTTGCCCGAGAGCCCCTGCAGCAGCGTCAGCTCGTCGACGTGACCAGCGATCGGCTGCAGCCACGCCGGCAGCTCGTGGCCGTCGAGGTCGACCTCATAGGCCTCCTTGCGGCGCTCCTTCTCGAGCGTGGCCTTGTCGAAGCTCGGCGGGACCATGACCTTGGGCCAGAGGCCGTTGCCGCGGTGCATGAAGACGAACCGCATCGGGCGCGCGCTGGGCGTCGTCGCGGGCGCCGCCAGCAGGCCGCGGCCGTCCAGCAGCGCGAGCGCGCCGGCGCCGAGCAGGCTGGTCCTCAGGAAGTCGCGGCGGGTGTCCATGGCTAGTTCGCTTCGTCCTTACGGTAGCGGAAGGAGTCGGACGAGAGCAGGGCCACGACCAACGCGCGGAAGCTGCCGCCGCTCTGCACGTAGGCCCGGTCGGCCTCGACGAGGGTCTGAGCGTCCGTGTCCAGCTCGTTGCGGCCGAGAAAAAACCGGAACGCGTGGCGCACGATCGACTGCCGCACGCGGTCGGAACGCGCGAGCCGGTCGATCAGCTCGAAGGGGTCTGCGACCGGACCGTCGAGGGTCGGATCCCCGGTGCCGTCGAGGCGCCCGCTCGTGACGACCGGCTCGGTCGGATAGACGTCGAACGTCGTCTTGCCGTTGCCCTTCTTCAGCAGGTTGTCGGGGTGCTCCATCGCCTCGACCGTGCGGAAGCGTCCGAAGTCGTCGAAGGCCTCGAACGGCAGGCCGAGCGGGTTCATGTGACGGTGGCAGCGGGCGCACTCGCGCGGCGCGGTGACGTCCTCGACGCGCTGACGGAAGGTGCGGTGAGGATCGTCGGGGACCTGCGCGTCGACGGTGATCGGCACGTCGGGCACGCGTCCGGCGAGCAGCTTCTCGCGGATCCACCGTCCGCGCCGGATCGCGTCCGGGTGGAAGTTGGTCGAGTGCGCGATCAGCCAAGACGGGTGCGTCAGCACACCCTTGCGGTGCTCGATCGCGAACGGCTGCGTCGGCGGGTAGTCCCAGAACTCCCGCGGCTTCACCTTGTCGCCGGTGTACTTCGTGTTCTTCCAGCTGCCGTAGCGGCCGATGCTCGGCGTCGGCGGCAGGTTGTAGAGCGGCGCGTGGTGGAACGTGTAGCCGTGCGCCCACGGGATCGTCGTGAACGGCCGAATGCCGCGCCCGAAGTGCTCCGTGAAGAAGTGCATGTAGTTGACGAGCTCGCCCGGCCGCGAGTCGTCGCGGACGCGCATCGACGGGATCGTCTTCAGGAACTCGAGGTGCTCGGTCAGCACCTGTTGCGGCTGGTGGATCCAGTCGGTGTCCTTGAGCCGCTCGTAGACGGAGCGCCACTCCTCGAGCACCTTCTCGCCAGCGGCGTTGTCCTTGTCGTGGTAGACGAAGAACTCGTCCGACGTCAGCAGGTGCCGGAAGACGTCGCGGTCCGCCTCGACGAAGCGCGTGACGATGCGGTCGGTCTCGAGGATCAGGCGGCCTGGCGTGCCGACCGTGCCGCGGCCGGGGTTCTGGTAGACGCCGCCGCTGCGCGGTGGGTCCTTGAAGACCTTGCTGGCCGCTGGGTAGCCGAAGAACTCGCGGAAGAACCGCACCAGCTTGGGGTGGCTGGTGACGTTCGACTTGTAGTGCTTGCCGTTGAGCGACGGGTCGACCTGGCCGCGGTAGTAGCGCTCGTCCTCGAGCAGGCGGCGCACCTGCTGCGCGTAGTCGTCGCGCGTCCTCAGCTGCCCCGAAGCTGCGGCGTCGAGCAGCGCCTGGTCGGGGCGGCGGTCGCCGAGCGCGTAGCTGATCGCATCGGCGGCCTCCCGTCCGGTGAGCAGCGCGCGGCCGTGCTCGTCGCGGTCGCCGTCGCCGAACTCGATGCGGTAGACGAACTCCGATTCGAGCAGCACGGCGATCAGCGCCTGGCGCAGGCCCTGCAGGTTGCCGCCGAGCGCGACGGCGTCGGCGAACAGCGCGCGGTAGCGGCGGAGCTCTTCGACGCTCGGCTCACGCCGGAGCACGCAGTCGAACTGCGCGCGGATCGCTGCGTCCACCTGGTCCTGGGTGGGCGCGTCCTCGAGCTGCACGACCTCGGAGAACGCGCGGTAGGACGCGTGGATCTGCCGCGGCATCCACCGGTCGCGCTTGTCCGCGAACACCAGGTCTCGTTCGCCGCCGAGCCGGCGGGCCATCATCAGCTGCCGGTCAGCGATCCAGCGGGCGTTGCCGAGCATCACCAGCAGGTCGCCGCCGTCGAGCGCTTCGAGGTCGTAGTCGCGCACTCCGGAGCGGTCGGGCAGCACGAACGGGTTGGTCACGCCGACGAAGCCGCCGTGCTGCTTGCCGTCGCGGTCTCTGCCCTCAAGCCGGAACACGTCCATGACGCGTTCGTGGAAGATGCGCGGGTGGACGATCCAGCGGCGCGCAGGCGTGTAGGCCGGTCCCGCAGGCTCGCCGGAGAACAGGCGCTCGTGGTCGACGACGTTGCCGTAGTGCGGCTGTCGCAGCTTCTCACGCACGGCCGCGGCATCGGACTGTGCTGCGAGCCACGCCTCCAGCTCGGCGCGATCCTCCTTCGACGGCTGCGCCTCGTCTTCCGGCGGCATCTCTCCAAAGCGCAGGACCTCGCGCACTCGCGCGATCAGGTCGGTGCGCTCGGCCACCGGCAGCCCCTGCAGCGCGTCGAGGCGGACCTCCGCTTCGGCGTCGTCGCCGCTGTGGCAGGAGACGCAGTAGCGCTCGAGGACCGCTGCGCCCGGGTCGCGCTGCTGGCCGACCAGGGCCACCGACAGCAGCGACGCGGACAGCACCGACGCCGCGATTCGCGCTACGGGGCGCAGGCTGCAGCGGGAGCGAGGGGCGGGCGCCATCGGCGCATCCTAACGGGGCGTCCCGCAGCGCGCGCGGGCTGCGCGGATGCGGTGCGCCGCTACTTGGCGGCGGGCTTCTCGATCGCGACGCCGTCCGCCATGAAGCGCAGGACCTTGCGACCCTTGGTGACCTTCTTGGCCTCATCGTGCTTGCCCGCGTCCTCGAGGTAGTGCCGGGTCTCGGCGACGGTCTCCTGCTTGAACGAGAGCGTGCCCTCCAGCACGGCGTCGCGACCGCTGGCGTCCTTCGGCACGAAGAACGCGTAGTCCTTGAACTTGACGAAGATCGGCGGGTTGCCGTCCGGATCGGGCTTGCCGAGGTTCATCCAGCAGCCCTTCACCTGGCAGACGCCGGTGATCGGTCCGCGCACCCGGACCTTCTTGCCGACGAACTCCTTGGGGGCCTCCATCACGTCGGCGAGCGTCAAGGGGGCGGCGCCCGCCGCGACGCCCGCGCCGAACTGCTGGTAGGAGGCGAGGTCGATCGGCTTCTCCATCGCGACGCCGCTGGCCATGAAGCGGTAGAGCTTGCGGC
>CAZTQF010000271.1:0-4756 GCA_964615255.1 uncultured candidatus Brocadiaceae bacterium
CCTGCTCGAGCGCGCCGCCGATGAAGCTCGCTCCGATGATGGTGTTGTTCTCGCTGCTCGCGTCGTGCGGCACCTTCCGCAGCTGGCGTGAGCTGCAGACCGAGCCGATGAGCCTCGCCGAGGCGTGGCGCGGCTGGGAGGACATCGTCACGTCGCGCGACGGCTGGGTCGTGGACCACAGCGCCACCGACCGGGGCAACGGCGTCTGGTGTTCGCGCTGGAAGCGCCGCGAGTCGGAGCGCAACTTCCCGGTGCGCAGCCGGCTGACGATGGAGCTGCTGCTCGACGACGGTTCGCGCCAGCAGGGCTGGATCCTCCGCTACGCCGTCGAGCAGGAGATCTGCAAGGACCTGCGCCGCCACCGCGAGCCGCAGGAGCGCGACTGGTCGAGCTTCGGCCAGAACGCCGAGGCGGAGGCCGTGCTCGGCGAGCGCCTCGTCCGTCGCCTCGCGCCCGCGTCCGTCGAGATCAAGCAGCCCGGCCGGCAGTAGCGCGGTCGCGTCGCGTGGTCGGGGCGGGCGGCGTGGCGTCGCGGACGGCACGGTGCCATCGGAGCGCCGGCTGCGCGTGCGACAGCGCCGCGCTTGGGCTTGCTTTTGCTCGCGGCAGCCGTCGATTTGTGAAGGTCCGACGCCATGGCCGAGCTGTCCGTACTGATCGTCAACTACAACTCCTGGAAGGAGTGCGCGCAGGCGATCGCGTCGCTGCGGAGCCACGGTCCGACCCGGCCCGACGGTTCGCCGATGCCGTTCGAGTGCGTCGTGGTCGACAACGCCTCGCCGCAGCAGCCGCCGCGACAGATCGAGCGGGTCGAGCGTGAGCTGCAGCTGCTCTGTGAGGAGCAGGGAGACGAGCGCGCGGGCGTGCTGGTTCGCCACCACGAAAACGGCGGCTACAGCAAGGGGATGAACCTCGCGCTCCGCCAGAGCCGCGGCCGACAGGTCCTGATCAGCAACCCAGACGTGATCTTCCTCGAGGGATTGATCCCGCGGCTCCAGCGCGCGCTCGAGGACGACCCCTTCATGGGCATCGCAGTGCCCAAGGGCTTCTGGGACCGGGACCACCACGGCCACCTGCCACCGAACACGCTGCCGACGCTCGCCGACGCCTGGGGCGAGGCGCTGGCGTCCTACTCGGCGGCGTGGACCCGCTGCCGGGCGCGGCGGATGCTGACGCGCTGGATGCAGGTCTGGGAGGCCGATCGGCCGATCGCGCTGCCGATGATGTCGGGCTGCATGTTCCTCGTCGACCGCGGCTACTTCGAGTCGATCGGCGCCTGGGACGAGCGCTACCCGCTCTACTACGAGGACGCGGACCTGTCGGTCACGATCCGGCGCAGCGGCCGCACGATCACCCAGGTGCCCGACGCCCGGCTGATTCACTTCGTCAACCGCTCGGGGATGAGCGACCTGGAGACCATGTGGTCTCGCAACCGCGTCTCCAAGGAGCTGTACTACGCGAAGTGGTACGGGCTCCGCGGCCGGCTGACCATGGCCGCCTGCCGGTGGCTGGTCTCCAACAAGCTGCTCGCGCGGCTGCGCCGTGTGCCGCCCGCGCCGCCCTACGTCGACCTCGGCGCTTCGGCCGACAAGCCCGTGCTCCGGCTCCCGCGCAGCTGCGAGCGGTTCGTCGTGCTGATCTCGCTCGACATGCGGTTCTTCCTCGCCGCTGGCATCTACGGCAGCGGGGACCGCTGGACGCCGAGCGACGCGGCGTTCGAGAGCTTCGTCGTCGCCGAGTTCTTCTTCCAGGTCTACGACCTGACGAACGGGGCGCCGGAGCACCTCGGGACCTGGCGCTACCAGTGCCAGTCGCACCTCGGCCAGCGCCTGGAGGCGACGGAGGCCGACGCGTGACGGAGCGCCCGACTTTGTCCGTGGTCGTGCTCAGCTGGAACACGCAGGCGCTCACGCTCGCGTGCCTGCGGGCGCTGGCGGCGGACAAGCCGCGGCACGCGCGGGAGGTGATCGTCGTCGACAACGGCAGCGAGGACGGCTCTGCGGACGCGATCGCCGCGGCCCACCCCGACGTGCGGTTGCTCCGCAACGCCGACAACCGACTCTACGCGGCGGGCAACAACCAGGGCGTCGCCGTCGCGGCAGGGGAGTATGTGGTCACGCTCAACTCGGACACCGAGGTGGGGCCGGGCGCGCTCGACCGGCTGGTCGACTTCCTGCGTGACCACCCCGAATACGGGGCGGTCGCGCCGCGCCTCAACGATCCGGGCGGCGCGGTGCAGCGGGCCTGCATGCGGTTCCCGACGCTCGGCTCGGCGCTGTGCTACGACTCCTGGTTCGGATCGTTCTGGCCAGGCCGGGCGGTCGTCGCCAGGTACGAGATGGCCGACTTCGACCACCTCGAGTCGCGCGACGTCGACCAGCCGCCGGGGGCGGTCTGCATGCTGCGCGCGGCGGACTGGCGCGCGCTCGGCGGGTTCGACGAGGACCTCGCGCTGTTCTACAACGACGTCGACCTGTGCCGGCGCGTCCGCGCGCGCGGCCAGAAGATCCGCTACCTCGCCGACGCGGAGGTCATGCACCACCGCGGCGCCAGCACGCGCAACTTCGCGAAGATGCTGGTCATCTGGCACCGCAACCGGATGGCCTACTACCGCAAGCACTTCGGCGCGCTGGGCGTGCTCTGGATCCGGCTCTGCGTGCGCCTCCGCATCTGGGAGGAGTGGTGGCAGATCGGCCGGCGCAACCGCCGCGATCCGCAGCGCAAGCGCGACGAGCGCGACTTCCTGCGGCAGTCCCAGCGGGAGCTCTGGTCTTCGTGAAGGTCTGCTTTCTGACGGCGAACTTCCCGCCCGAGGCGACCGGCGGCACCGAGCAGGTGGTCACGGCCCTGCTCCGCGAGCTGCGCGGACGCGGCGTCGACGTCGAGGTGGTGACCGGGAGCGACCGGCTGCTCGACGGCGACTGCGGCGGCGCCGATGTAATCGAGGAGGACTGGGACGGCGCTGCGGTGACGAGGCTGCCGCGCAGATCCGACGAGCACGATCGGCACGGCTTCGTCCGTCCGCGGCTGCTGTCGCTGGTGCGGTCGCGGCTGCAGCGCTCGCGGCCCGACCTCGTACACGTGCACTCGTTCGCCGGCCTCGGGCTCGGCGTCGGCGCGCTCTGTGACGAGCTCGGCGTGCCGATGGTCTGCACCTTCCACGACTTGTGGACCACCTGCGCGCGCTTCTTCCGGCTGCCCGCCGGCGGCGTCTCGTGTCCGGACGGCCAACAGCGCGACGCCTGCGTGACGTGCGTCAACGACGCGCTGCAGACCGACGTCGCCGCGGTCGCGAGCGGGCTGGAGACGCGCGCCCGGCTGGTCGCCGAGGAGCTCCGGGCGGCGGCTGCCTGCACCGCGCCGTCGAAGACCGCGGCGGACTTCGTCCGGCGCTGCGTTCCCTACGCGGGAGACGTCGCGGTCATCCCGCACGGCCTGCTGCAGCCCGTGCCGGCCGCGCACCGCGTGGCCCCGCCGGACCCTGCGCGGCCGCTGCGGGTGGGCACGTTCGGCGGCTTGGTGCCCGAGAAGGGCGTCCGCGACCTCGTCGAGGCGGTCTGCGCGCTGCCCTGCGACCTCCACCTCGCGGGGCCGTTCCACGACGACCGGTTCGCCGCCGAGATCCGTGCGCTCGCCCGTGGCCAGTGCACCTACCTGCACGAGCGGGGCCGCTTCGGGCCGGGGGACCGGCACCCCGCGCGCGACCTCGACCTCGCGGTCTTCCCGTCGCACTGTCAGGAGACCTACGGTCTGGTCGTGGACGAGGCCCTCGCGCACGGGGTCCCGGTGGTCTGCTCGGACGCGGGCGCGCTCGCAGAACGGGCAGCTACACCTGGCGTGCTGGTCACGCCGATCCAACACTTGGGGCGCGTGCTCGAGGAGCTGCTCGGCTCGACGTCGCGGCTCGCCGAGCTGCGCGCGGCGATCCCGGCGGAGCTGCCGTCGATCGCCACCTCCGCGGACCTTCACCTCGACCTCTACCGCTCGCTCGGATGAACCACCTGTTCTCGCCGCTGCTGCCCAAGGACCCGCTCGAAGGTCCGGTGCTGGTGCTGGCCGCGCACCCCGACGACGAGGTCATCGGCGCGGGCGGCATGCTGGCGCACCACGCCGAGCGCGGTCACGACGTGGTCGTCGTGCACGCCACCGACGGCGCCCAGGGGGACCCGGGCAAGCGCGAAGCGGGCGATATCCGCGACGTGCGCAGGGCCGAGGGCGCCGAGGCGCTGCGGCGGCTGGGCCTGGGGCCCGCGCGGCACTGGGACCTGCCGGACGGCGCGCTGCCCGAGCACCTCGACGACCTGACGCGGCGCGTCGAAGCGGTCTTCCGTGAGGTACAGCCGCGGACGCTCTATTCGTTCCACGCCGGCGAAGCCCACCGGGACCACCGCGCGGTGAGCCGGGCCACGGCCGCCGCCGCGCACGCGTTGCCCGAGGCGTGCCGGTGCCTGCTCTACGGCGTCAACTTCGCGCCGGCTGGCGGCACGCTGTTCGACACCACCGCCACCTACCCCAAGTCCTACGAGGCGCTCAAGGCCTACGTCAGCCAGAACGCGTACATCGACCTGCCCGGCATGAGCGAGCACCGCGGCCGTGCGGCGACCGTCAACCTCGACATCGGCGGCGTCCTCTACGGCGAGATGTTCCTCGACCTCGCGCCGAGCGAGCTGCCCGACGTCCACGCGCTGCACGACCGACTGCACCGCCTCGTCCAGAGAGGGCAATGAGCGACGCTGCGCAGAAGCCCACGGTCAGC
>CAZTQF010000272.1:0-4731 GCA_964615255.1 uncultured candidatus Brocadiaceae bacterium
CATCGACGGCGCGAAGTTCCTGATCGGCAAGCAGAACAAGAACGAGGGGCACTGGGGCGGCGTGACGGACACCTGCTTCGCGCTCCTGTTCCTGCGGCGGGCCACGCGCGGCCACGCGCCGACCACGGGCATCGGCGGCGGCAACACCCACAGCTTCGCCGCCGGCGGCGAGGACAGCGACATCCGGATCCGCGGCGCGGGCCAGCAGACGCTCTCGCTGTGGATCGACGGCTTCGGCAAGGAGCTGCTCGGCCTCCACAGCCAGTTCGGCCTCCGGGTCGAGTCGGTCACCTACGAGGACGACAAGGGCAACGTGCTCGGCAAGGTCGCGGCCGACCCCACCAAGACCTGGAACACCGAGACCTACTTGTTCCGGGACAAGGCCATCGGCCGCGGCACGCACAAGATCCGCGCCAAGCTCCGCGTGCTCTGCAACGACGCGATCCCGGGCGAGGACGCAGACGTCGAGGACCTCACGTCCGACTGGATGGAGGTCAAGATCCGCGACGTGCTCGAGCCTTGGATGGAGACGGCGACGAACGCCTACCGGGACAACATCCTCCGCCAGCAGAAGGCCAAGGTCACCGTCTCCAGCGAGGCGCCGCGCAACGGCGGCGTCAACCTGATCGACGGCTTCGAGTCGAGGCGGTGGGTCGCAGCGCCCGAGGACGAGGCTCCGACCGTGACCTTCTCCTGGCGAAAGGCCGAGAAGGTCGGCCGCATCATGTTCACCGGGCTCGCGCAGCACGAGCGCGAGATCGGCCGCTACGACACCTTCGCGATCGAGTTCGCGGTCGGCAACGACCGTCGCCGCTGGACCCGCGTCGACGTCCCCGTCGACTCGCTGGAGCCCGTGCTGTTCACGCTGCCCAAGCCCCGCAAGATGCGTTCGCTCAAGCTCCGCTTCATCGACCGCGGCAAGCGCAACGGACAGCTGGGCCTCTCCGAGTTCGCGCTGCTGCCGCCGGCCGAGCGCTGAGCCTCAGCGGCCGCGCCCCCACGCGCGGCGCAGCGCGGCTTCGAAGGCCTCGTCGCCGTCGTCCTCGCCTGCGACGAAGAGCGTGATCACGTCGCCACTCGCCAGCTCGACGTGGAAGGTCGCGTCGAACGCCCACCCCTCGGCGGGCTCGACCTCTAAGCCGACGATGTCTGCGTAGGCGGCCGCCTCGACGTAGAGCTCGCCCTCTTCGGTCCAGTAGCTGATGACGCGCCGGTCGGTGCAGAGGTTGCCGTCCTCCATGTAGTCGAACAGGCCGCCGCTGTAGTAGTAGAGCACCCGCTCCTCGGCCTCCAGCACGCCCTCTTCGCGCAGCATCGCCACCACGCGGTCGGGCAGGTCTTCGCCGGCGACGGCCGCGGTGTCGGGGAAGTAGCCCAGCTCGAGGGCCACGCCGAGCGCACCGAACGCAAGGAAGACCAGCGCGGCGAGCGCGCACAACAGCGCCGACAGCACCCCGACCGGCGTGCGCCAGAAGCTCTTGCGCGCCTGCCGGGACAAGCGCGGCGGGACGGGCGGAGGCGGCGGCGGCTCGGAGGGCGCAGCTGGGTCGGGCATGGCGCGAGCCTAGCCCGGCGGCGCGCGCCGCGCGCGTCTCATCTCGCGTAGGGGCGGAGGCGCAGCCTGACCGCGCACCGCTCCGCGGTTGTCATCGCGGACCACCCCGCGACCTCCGCCACGGTGCGGCCGCAGCCGCGACACCGCTCCTTGGCGTCGTCGAGCGTGCAGAGGCTCACGCAGGGCGACGTCACGGCTCCGCACCGGCAGCCCGAGCACAGCGCCTCGGTGTCCAAGCACCGCTCGGCGGCGAACGCGCGCACCGCCGCGGCCAAAGGCGGCAGCGCCGCCCCCGCCGCGACGGCCGCGCCGCAGATCGCACACCCGTCGTCCGGAGTCATGGGCGGGAGAGGAGAGCGGATGGGCGCGCGGACCGCAACGCCGACGCGACGCGACCGCCGAGCGGCGCCGGGGCTCGCTTGCTACCATGTCCAGATGCGCCGCGCCCCCCTCGCCGCCTCGGTCCTCGTCCTCGCCGCGACCTCCGATGCGCAGGCGCAGCCCGCGCGGCAGCCCGTGCCCGCGAAGGTCGCGCGCGCGCGTCCGCGCACGCCTGCCGAGGCGATCGCGTCGATGCAGCTGCCGGACGGCTACCGGCTCGAGCTGGTCGCCAGCGAGCCGATGATCCACGAGCCCGCGGTGGTCGCCTGGGACGGCAACGGCCGCATGTTCGTGGCCGAGATGCGGACCTACATGCAAGACATCGACGGCACCGCCGAGCTGGCGCCGAAGAGCCGGATCAGCCTGCTCGACGACCTGGACGGGGACGGCCGCATGGACACGCACACGGTGTTCGTCGACGAGCTCGTCCTGCCGCGCATGCTGCTGCCGCTGCAGGACGGCCTGATCGTGCGGGAGACCGGCACGCTGGACCTGCACCTATACCGCGACACCGACGGCGACGGCAGAGCCGACGACAAGCAGCTGGTGTTCGAAGGCGGGGCCCGCGGCGGCAACCTGGAGCATCAGCCGACCGGCCTGGACTGGAACGTCGACAACTTCCTCTACGTCACCTACACGAACCGCCGCTACCGCTGGCGCGACGGCAGGATCGAGGCCCACCCGATGCCCGCCGGCGACGGCCAGTGGGGCATGACGCACGACGACTGGGGCCAGTGCTACTACTCGCGCGCGGGCGGCGAGGTGGTCGCGTCGAACTTCCAGCAGAACCTCCAGTACGGCAAGCTCGGCCTGCCCGGCCAGCTCGAGGAGGGCTTCCACGAGTGCTGGCCGATCGACGACATCCCCGACGTCCAGGGCGGGCTCCGGCGCGTGCGCGACGACGGCTCGCTCAACCATTTCACCGGCTGCTGCGGCCAGAGCGTGTTCCGCGGTGACCGCCTGCCGGCCGAGCTCTACGGCAACCTGTTCGTGCCCGAACCGGTCGGTCGACTGATCCGCCGCGCGACGGTGCACGACGAGCAGGGCACGCGCGTGCTCCGCAACCCCTACGAGCGCGCAGAGTTCCTCCGCACCGACGACGCCAACTTCCGCCCGATCAACACCTACACGGCTCCCGACGGCACGATGTACATCGTCGACATGTACCGCGGCATCATCCAGGAGGGCAACTGGGTGCGGAAGGGCAGCTACCTGCGCGGCGTCGTGCAGGAGTACGGCCTCGACAAGAACATCGGGCGCGGCCGCATCTACCGGCTGGTCCACGAGGACTTCGAGCCCGGGCCTAGGCCCAGCATGCTGGACGAGCCCAGCGCGAAGCTGGTGGCCCACCTCGCGCATCCGAACGGCTGGTGGCGCGACAACGCGCAGAAGCTGCTGGTGGTGCGCGGCGACCGCACCGTCGCGCCGGCCCTGCGCCGGATGATGGCGGAGCACGCGACGCCGCTGGCGCGTATGCACGCGATGTGGACGCTGCACGGCCTCGACGCCCTGCAGGTCGACGACGCGCTCCGTTGTCTCGGTGACCAAGACGCGCGGCTGCGGGCCGCGGCGCTGCGCGCGAGCGAGCGCTTCTTGACCGCGGAGCCGAACGGCGCCGTGCGGGACGCGGTCCTGGCGCTGGCCCAGGATCAGGACCTACAGGTCGTGCTGCAGGTCGTCCGGACCGCGCTCTACACCAAGCTGCCCGGCCGCGAAGCGCTGGTGCGCAGCGTGCTCGCCGCGCACCCGGACAACGCCGCCGTCCAGGGGACCGCCACGGGCTTCCTCGAGCGCATCGCGCGCGAGGCCGCGGAGGCCGAGCGGCAGGAGGCGATCGCGGCGGAGAACGCAGCGCTCGCCGCGGCGATGGAGCGCGGCGCGACCATCTACCGCTCGCTCTGCTTCACCTGCCACGGCAGCGACGGGAAGGGCGCTCCGGTCGTCGGCGCGCCGTCCCTCAAGCAGGCGCCGTCGCTGATCGGGTCACCCCGCGTGCTCGGCTCCCACGAGCGGCTCGGGCGCATCGTGCTGAACGGGCTGCAGGGGCCGGTCGACGGCGAGACCTACATCGCCGCGATGGCGTCGATGTCGATGAACGACGACGCCTGGATCGCGGACGTGCTGACCTACGTGCGCAACAGCTGGGGCAACGAAGCCGCCCGCGTCACGCCCGAGCAGGTCAAAGCCGTTCGCGCCGCCTGCGCCGACCGCGCCGAGCCCTGGACGCTGGCCGAGCTCAAGCCGTTTGACCCGGTCCTGGAGGGCCGCTCGCGGTGGAAGCTCTCTTCCGACCGCAACAGCGGGGACCTCGCGGGCTGCGTCGACGGCGACCCCGCGACGCGCTGGACCACCGGCCAGACCCAGCGGCCCGGCAGCTGGCTGGTGATCGAGCTACCCGAGGCCGTCGAGGTCGCCGAGATCGACCTGGACACCAAGGCCTCGCCCGGCGACTGGCCCAAGCGCTACGAGGTCCGCACGTCCTCCGACGGCGAGCGCTGGAGCGATCCGGTCGCCCGCGGCGCGGGCTCGAAGGACCGATCGCGCATCTCTTTCGCCCCGGTCACGACGCGCTGGCTCAAGATCACGCAGAAAGGCAAGAAGGGCGGCCTCTGGTGGTCGATCCACGAGCTGAACCTGTACGGCCCGCGGGCCGCTGGCGGGGACGCTCCGCGTAAGCAGAGACCGCGATAGTCCGCCTCGCCGCTCGCGGACGTTCGCCGCGTGGCCCGGATACGCGAACGGCCGCGCCGAGGTGGCGCGGCCGCTCGTCAGGAAGTGGCGCCTCGAGCAGGGCT
>CAZTQF010000273.1:0-4714 GCA_964615255.1 uncultured candidatus Brocadiaceae bacterium
CCTCGACGTGCTGATCGACGCCGTGCAGCAGTTGCCGTCGGGGAGCGTCGAGCTGCACGTGCACGGCAACGCGGTCCCCTACCATGGCGACGAGTCGTTCCTGACTCGGTGCTTCCAGCGGTTGGAGCCCGGCTGCGGGCTCACCTACCATGGGCCCTACACGCTCGAGGAGATGCCCGAGCGGATGGCGTCGATCGACGTGCTCGCCGCGCCGGCGAGATGGCACGAAGCCTTCGGCCTCACCGTAAGGGAGGCCCTGGCCGCGGGCAGGCCCGTGCTGGTCAGCCAGGTCGGAGGCCTGCAGGACGCCGTGGAGGACGGCGTCGAGGGACGCGTGCTGCCGCCCGGCGAAGTCGACGCCTGGGCGGACGCGATCCGCGAGCTCGCCGAGGACCGTCGCCGGCTGGCGCGCCTCGTTCCCCACGCGCGGGCCCGCGCCCGCGGCTTCGCGGCGATGGCCCAAGACCTCCTGGGGATTTACCGCGAAGTGGCGACCGGGCCTGCAATTTCTTGACCACGCCGGGGGGCGGACACTAGGCTGCGCGGCCTTTTCTCGCGGCCAGAGAACGCTCTGGCCCCCCTGAACCGGGCTCGGCGCGGCGACTCGCACGCGCCCTGGGCCCACCCCTGTGGCAACACGACGATGACGGATACGGACCTGGCCCCCGAACCCCAGCCCAAGCTCGACCCCACCGCGATGCTCGCCGGCGAGTTGACTCCGGAGAAGCTCGGCGCGTTCCGCAAGGCCGCCTTCCGGTCGGTCGACTCGTTCGAGCAGCTACGGGACTGGCTGTCCCACCCGCTCGCCCAGGGCGCCGCGCGCGGCGTCGCGATGTGGGCGCTCGGCCGTCACGCCGACGCCATCACGCTGCTCAGCGCCGACAACAGCGCGGTCGCGCGCCTCTGCCTCGCCGACTGCCAGGCGGCCCTCGGCCAGCTCGACGACGTCGCGAAGACCCTCGCCGACCGGGAGACGGACGCCGAGCAGGCCTTGTCGTACCTGCGCGCGCTCGACGCGAACAACTCGACGGAGCTGGTCGAGCAGGTCGCCAAGCTGCAGGGCATCCTGCCGGCGCTGGAGCAGACCTACTTCCGCGGCCGCGTGGCCGAGATGGAGCGCGACGTCGAGGCCGCCATCGCGTGCTACGACGAGGTGCTCGGCCAGGACGAGAGCCACAAGCAGGCGCTGTTCCGCCTGGCGCTCAACGTCGACCTCCGGGGCGAGGACGAGGAGGCCCGCGAACTCTACGAGCGCTCGTTGATGTCGCCGCCGGTCAACATTGCCTGCGTGCTCAACCTCGGCATCCTCTACGAGGACATGGGCAACTACCGCCGCGCGATGCAGTGCTTCGACCTGGCGCTGCAGGCCCACCCCGACAACGCCCGCGCGCGCCTCTACCGTCGTGACGCGGCCGCCGCGCTCAACATGTACTACGACGAGGACCAGGAGCGCCGCGACGACAAGCGCAACAAGCTCCTGCGGACCCCGATCAACGACTTCGAGCTGTCGGTGCGCTCACGCAACTGCCTCGCGAAGATGAACATCCGCACGCTCGGCGACCTGGTCAAGAAGACCGAGGCCGAGCTGCTGAGCTACAAGAACTTCGGCGAGACGTCGCTGACCGAGATCAAGGAGATCCTCAAGAACAAGGGCCTCCGCCTCGGCATGACCAACGACGAGCTGATGCACCGCGACCTCGGCGAGGCCGAGGCCGCGCCGGTCGCGCAGGAAGAGGTCGCCGACCCGAACAGCCCCGACCCGGCGCGCCGCCCGATCAGCGAGCTCGACCTGTCGGTCCGCTCGCGACGCATCGTCGACCTGCTGAAGATCCGGACCATCGGGGACCTCTCCAGCAAGACCGAGGCCGAGCTGCTCGCTTGCCCGAACTTCGGCCAGACGTCGCTGAACGAGATCAAGACCAAGCTCGACGAGTTCGGCCTGTCGCTGCGCGGCTGAGCCGCGGCACCAGGTGTACGACCACCTCCTCGGAGAGATCGTCGAGAAGCACGCCTCGCGCGCCGTCGTGCGCTGCGCGGGCGTCGGCTACGAGGTCCGCGTCAGCCTGACCTCTGCGAGCGAGCTGGTCGTGGGCCAGACGCAGAAGCTGTTCACCATATTGAACGTCGTCGACGGCACGCCGTCGCTGCTGGGGTTCTCCAGCCAGGCAGAGCGAGAACTGGCGCGGCGCCTGCTGGCGGTGACCAACGTCGGCCCCGCGATCGCGCTCGCGCTGCTGAGCGTGCACGCCCCGCGCGACCTCGCCGGGCGCATCGCCGCCGACGACGCCGCCGCGCTCAAGGCGGTCAAGGGCGTGGGCCAGAAGACCGCCGAGCGCATCTGCCTCGAGCTCCGTGAGGTCGTCGGCAAGCTCGACCTCGGCGCCCCGCTCGACGACGCCGCGCCCGCGCGCCCGCATGCGGGCGAGGACGACGACGACGCGATCGCCGCGCTGGTGACGCTCGGCTTCAAGGAGAACGACGCGCGCGCCAAGGTCGCCAAGGCCCGCAAGAAGCACGGCGCCGCTGCCGACACCGAGGCGATCGTCAAGGCCGTGCTGCAGATGTAGCGCGCGCCGCGCCGTCAGCGTCGCAGCACCACCAAGAGCAGCTGCACGTCGGCCTGCCGCACGCCCTCGAGCCGCGACGCCTCGCCGAGCGTCAGCGGGCGACGCTGCTCGAGCCGCCCGCGGGCCTCGGCGCTTAGGCCAGCTACCTGTTCGTAGTCGAACTCCGCCGGGATCCGACGCGACTCGAGCCGCCTCAGGCGCTCCACCTCCATTGCCTGGCGCTTGATGTAGCCGTCGTATTTGACCTCCGCCTCCACCTCCGCCAGCTCTGCCGGCGTCAACCCCATGCCGGCGAAGGTCTCGTCGGCCGCCGCGACGTCTGCGACGGAGACCTCCGGGCGTCGCAACCACTCCGCGAGCGTCTTGCCGTCGTGGCGGCGCGTCGCCTCGAGCCAGCGCCGTCCGGCGCGGATGTTGGCCTCTTTCTCGCGGGCGCGGTCCGCCTGGTCCGCGGAGACGATGCCCCACTGCTCCCCCAGCGGCGTCAGCCTCCGGTCGGCGTTGTCGCTGCGCAGCAGCAGGCGGAACTCGGCGCGGCTGGTGAACATCCGGTAGGGCTCCCGCGGGTTGACGCGGCAGAGGTCGTCGATCATCACCCCGAGGTAGCCGGTCGCGCGGTCGATCACGACCGGCGCCTCGCCGCGCGCGAAGCGGGCCGCGTTGAGCCCGGCGACGAGGCCTTGCCCTGCGGCCTCTTCGTAGCCGCTGGTGCCGTTGATCTGGCCCGCGGCGAACAGCCCGCGGAGCGACGCGACGTGCAGATCCCCCCGCAGCTGCTCGGTCAGGATGTAGTCGTACTCGACCGCGTATCCCGGGCGGAGCAGCTCGACCTCTTCGAGCCCCGGGATCGTCCGCAGGAACTCCATCTGCACGTTGGGCGGCAGGCTCGTGCTGACGCCGTTGGGGTAGATCTCGTCCGAGTCCCGCCCCTCGGGCTCGAGGAAGACCGGGTGTGCGTCCTGATCCGCGAAGCGGACGACCTTGTCCTCGACGCTCGGACAGTAGCGGGCCCCGGTGCCCACGATCGCGCCGCGGAACATCGGCGACTCCTCGGCGTGCGCGCGGATGATCTCGTGCGTGCGCGCGTTCGTCCGCGTCGTCCAACAGTGCAGCTGCTCGACCTCCAGCCGCTCGGTGCGGAACGAGAACGGCACCGGCGGATCGTCCCCTGGCTGCACCTCCATGCCTGCGAAGTCGATGGTCGACTTGCGCAGCCGCGGCGGCGTGCCGGTCTTGTGGCGTCCCAACTGCACGCCGAGCTGCCGCAGCGCGACGCTCATGCGCGCGGCGGCCGGCTCGCCGTGTCGGCCGCCCTCGCGCTCGTCGCGACCGGCGAACAGCTTGCCGCCGAGAAAGGTCCCGGTCGTCAACACGACCGCGGGCGCGTGCAGCTCGCTGCCGTCGTGCAGCTCGACGCCCGCGACAGCGCGGCCGTCTGCGGACCGCAGGAAGCCCGCCGCCTCGGCGCCCAGGACGGTCACGTCGCGGTAGCCGAGCACGCGCTTGCTCATCACGTGGTTGTAGGCGTCCCGGTCGCACTGGGCGCGCGGCGACCGCACCGCCGGTCCCTTGCTCGTGTTGAGCATCCGGAACTGGATGCCGGTGGCGTCCGTCACGACCCCCATCTCGCCGCCGAGCGCGTCGACCTCGCGCACCAGCTGTCCCTTGGCGAGCCCGCCGATCGCGGGGTTGCAGGACATTCGACCGATCGCGGCGGGGTCCAGCACGATCATGCCGACGCGAGCACCCGCGCGGGCAGCAGCCGTCGCGGCCTCGACGCCGGCGTGGCCGCCGCCGACCACCAGCACGTCGAAGTCACGAGTCACCGCGGCCTGCATACTCGAACCGGCGCCGCCGGTCACTGCCGGAGCAGCTCGAACGCGCCGACCGCGTCCCCCTCGCCGGCTTCGTCGCCGCAGCGGATCCGCCACTCGCCGCGCAAGCGGTCGCCGCTGGCGTCGAACTCGCCCCGATAGCAGACGACATGGCCGGGGATCTCGAACTGCGCCTCTTCTCCCGCCTCGACCCAGGCGGTCACCGAGTGCGTGCCCTCGTAGCGCTTCTCGAAGGTGACGTTGCGCCCCTCGACGTCGCCCTCGACGATCGAGAACTCGGGCAGCACGCCCATGGTCTCCAAGTCGACCGTG
>CAZTQF010000274.1:0-4707 GCA_964615255.1 uncultured candidatus Brocadiaceae bacterium
CATTCTCGCGGGCGCGGCCTGGGGCGGCTGCGCGCGGCCCGCTGGTGGCAGCGGGCGCGCCGCTGCTCTTGGCCCTCGCCGCGGCGGCCCAGCACCGTGAGGTGTCGGGCGTCTATCCGCACCTCGCGATGTTCAACCAGGAGAACGAGTGCGGCACCGGCGCCGTGGTGCCGTGGGCGGGCAGCCTCTGGGTCGTCACCTACGCGCCGCACCAGCCGCGCGGTTCGTCCGACAAGCTCTACGAGATCTCGTCGGGGCTGGTGCAGACGATCCGACCGGAGAGCGTCGGCGGCACGCCCGCGAACCGCATGGTGCACCGGGAGTCGCAGCAGCTCTTCATCGGCCCCTACGCGATCGACCGGCAGGGCGGCGTGCGCGTCATCCCCTATGAGCAGATGTTCGGCCGACCGACCGCCAACGCGCGCCACCTGACCGACCCCGCCGGCAAGATCTACTACGCCACCATGGAGGAGGGGCTCTACGAGGTCGACGTGCAGACGCTCGCGGTGACTGAGCTGTGGGCCGACGAGCAGCGGCAGCAGGGGCGTCACGCGAACCTACCGGGCTCGCACGGCAAGGGGCTCTACTCGGGCCAGGGTCGCCTCGTCTACGCCAACAACGGCGAGCGCGGCGCGCGCGCGCAGCGAGATCCAAAGACTCCCTCCGGCGTGCTGGCGACCTGGGACGGCGACGCGGACGCGTGGCAGGTCGTGCGCCGCAGCCAATTCACCGAGGTGACGGGGCCCGGCGGGATCTACGGCAGCGACGACCCGTCCGGGGACCCCGTCTGGGCGATCGGGTGGGATCATCGCTCGCTGCTGCTGGCCGTGCTCGACGGCGGCGGCTGGTCGACGTACCGGCTGCCCAAGGGCTCGCACAGCTACGACGGCGCGCACGGCTGGAACACCGAGTGGCCGCGCATCCGCGACGTCGGCGAGGACGCGCTGCTGATGACGATGCACGGGCTGTTCTGGCGATTCCCGCGCGGGTTCCGGTCCGGCGCGACGGCCGGCATCGCGCCGCGCTCGGCCTACCTCAAGGTGATCGGCGACTTCTGCCGCTGGCAGGGCCGGCTGGTGTTCGGGTGTGACGACACGGCGAAGAGCGAGTTCCTCAACAAGCGCCCGGCGAAGGGCCAGATCGCGGCGCCGCGCTCGCAGAGCAACCTCTGGTTCGTCGATCCGGCAGGCGTCGACGGGTTGGGGCCGGCGCGCGGCGTCGGCGGCGTCTGGGTGCACGAAGACATTCGGCCAGCGACGGTCAGCGAGCCGTTCTTGCTGAGCGGCTTCGAGCACCGGGGAGTGCACTTTGCGCACGGTGGAGATCGGTCGGTCGAGGTCGTGGTCGAGCTCGACGAGCGCGGCGACGGGGCGTGGCGTCGCTGGCGCACGGTGACGCTGCCGCCGCGCGGCTACGAGTGGCTCGAGCTGCCGCGCGCGCTGTCGGCGTGCTGGCTGCGCGTGCGCGCTGAGAGCGCGATCACGGGCGCCGTCGCCTATGCGCACTTCGGGGCCGAGGACCGTCGCAGCGCCGTGGCGCATCCACGGTTCGACGGCCTCGCCCGCTTCGACGCGCCGGACGTGCTCGGCGGGCTCGTGCGGGCCCGCGGCGGCAGCGAGACGACGCTCGCGCTCGCGGCGCAGCGTCCGACGCCGGGCGGCGTCGAGCAGGTGGGCTGCTACGAGCTGGACGGCGCGCTGGAGCTGGCGCCGGCGACCGATCCGGCGCTGCACCGACACACGCTGGAGAACGCCGCGATCCCGACGGGCGTATTCTCCGTGGATCGTGCGTCAGTGCTGTTTGTCGACGGCGAGGGGCGTCGCTGGCGGCTGCCGAAAGGGGACCCGCGCCGCGGGGCGGGCGCGCTGGGCGGCTACCGCGTCGATCGGGAGGTCGCGACCGAGCGAGACGTGTTCCATGCACACGGTTCCTTCTACGAGCTGCCCGCGAACAACGCCGGCGGCTTCCGGAAGCTGCGGCCGATCGCGAGCCACGACCTGCTCGTCCACGACCTCTGCTCCTACCGTGGCATGCTGGTGCTGACCGGGTTGGACGTCGACGCGGCCGCCGGCGCGCACGTGGTGCGGTCGGAGGACGGCCGCGCAGGCGCGTGGCTCGGCGTGATCGACGACCTCTGGAGCCTCGGCAAGCCGCGCGGCACGGGTGGGCCGTGGTGCGAAACGGTCGTCGGGGCGGGGGAGGTGAGCGATGCCTACCTCGCGACCGGCTACGACCACAAGCGCCTCTCGCTCTCGCACGACGCGCGCGAGTCCGTGGGCATCGTGCTCGAGGCGGACCTGTGCGGCGACGGACGGTGGACGGCGGTGCGGAGCTTCGACGTGCCGGCCGGCGAAGAGCTCGCATACGGGTTTCCGCGCGCGTGGTCCGCCTACTGGCTGCGGCTGCGCGTCGACGCCGCGTGCCGCGTCACGGCGCAGCTCGCCTACCGCTGAAGGCCGCCGAGGGCGGCATGGAGCGGGGGGGCTACGGCCGCGCGTATGTGCGCTCGAGACGTTCGCACAAGTCGGGTCTGTCCATGGCGTGGGATTCTCCAGAGACTGTGTGGTCGCCTTCGCACCGGCCGTTCGCGCCCCAGACACCATGCACACCTCATCGTTCCTGGCTGCCTTGTCCCTCTCGACGGTCCTCGCCGCGCAGGTCGTCGACCCCCAGAGCTCGACGCACTACCTGCAGGTCGACTCCGGCCTCGTCCGCAACTCGCTGAGCTCGTCAGCTGCAGCGGGCCTGCCGCAGGTCGTCTGGTCCCAGGTCGTGACGGTGAGCCGCGCGTCTTGGCTCCGACTGCACTATCAGGGCGTCCAGCTGTCGGGCAGCCCGAACCCGGGCGGGGACGGCTCGTTTCTCCGGCTGACGTCGATGCGAGACGGGGCCGTCCAGCTGCAGCACCTGCGCCACGTCGGCGAGTGGCAGGACAGCTCGGCCTACTTCAACGGCGACAGCGTGCTCGTCGAGCTGCTCGCGCAGCCCGGCACCGGCGACAGCCGCTTCGTGCTCAAGTGCGCGGTGGCCGGACCCGAGCAGCGCCAAGAGCCGGACTCGATCTGCGGCACGGTCGACGACCGCGTGCCGAGCAGCGACCCGCGCTCGGGGCGCGTCGGCTTCGGATGCACGGCGTGGATGATCAACGACTGCAACCACTGCTTCCTCTCGGCCGGCCACTGCGGGGTCGGCTCGACGACCGTGATTCAGTTCAACGTGCCGCTGTCGACGACGGCAGGCAACCCGGTCGCGCCGCCGCCGTCGGACCAGTACGCCGTCGACCCTGCCTCGATCCAGAGCCAGGCGGGGGGCGCGACGCTCGGGAACGACTGGGTCTACTTCGGCTGCTTCGCGAACTCGAACACCGGGCTGACGCCCTACGAGGCGCAGGGCTCGGTCGCCTACGACCTCGTCTCGCCCGCGGTGAGCCCCGGGCAGACCATCCGGATCACCGGCTTCGGCAGCACGAGCGCGCCGGTCTCGCCGACCTGGAACCTGATCCAGAAGACGCACACCGGGCCGTTCTTCGATCAGCAGGGCAACGTGCTGCAGTACACCGTCGACACCACGGGCGGCAACTCGGGCTCGCCGATCGAGGTGGAGGGCACCAACGAGGCCATCGGCATCCACACCAACGCCGGCTGCAACTCAGTCGGCGGCAACCAAGGCTGCAGCGCCGACAACGCCGCGCTCCAGGCCGCGCTCGCCAACCCGCAGGGCGTCTGCGCGGCCGCGGCTGGCGCGTGCGCCGGCTCAACCACCTACGGCACCGGCTGCGTGCGCGTGTTCTCGTCGTTCTACGAGCAGCTGACACAGGCAGGCATGGACCTGTCGGGCCGGGAGATCTACGGGACGGTGGCCGCCGGTGGACACACGGTCAACACGCGCGCGGCGACGATCGCGGCGATCGGTTCGCTCGGCGCGGCGACGCAGCTTGCGCTCGGGGACGACGCGTCGGTCGCCGCGGGTACGCTCGGCCTTTGGGTCGGTTCCAATGGATGGGTGGCGCGAGGGTCGGGCAACGCCACGACGTTCGCGCCGAGCGTCACCACGCTGCTGAGCAACCCGTCCGCGGCGCTCTACGCGTGGACGGATCTGCAGCCGAACGCTTCGACCAGCGGCAAGGTCTACTACGAGGAGTCCGGCACGGAATGGATGGTCACCTACGACGGCGTGCTCCTGTGGAACACGAACAGCGCGGTGACGATCCAGTTCCGCGGTGACGAGGCGAACGGGGACTTCGTAATCGCCTTCGGCGCGCTGGGCAGCACGGGACCCGAGGACTGGCTGATCGGCGCCAGCGGCGCGGGCCCGAGCCTCGACCCGGGGCCGCGGGACCTGTCGCAGTCGATCGCTGGGGGCTTCTTCGCTGCGGAGCAAGAC
Source organism: uncultured candidatus Brocadiaceae bacterium (assembly GCA_964615255.1). GTDB lineage: Bacteria > Planctomycetota > UBA1135 > UBA1135 > UBA2386. The sequence goes on from CAZTQF010000274.1 coordinate 4,384, forward strand.
TTCGGGGGGCTCCAGCTCAACGCGGTCGGCGCGCCCGTGCTGGGGGCGCCGTTCGAGCTCGAGACGACCAACATCGCGCCCACCGCGGTCTTCCACGTCGGCGTGATGGGCTTCAACCAGGTGTCGGCGCCGCTGGCCGCTGCGTTTCCGGTGGCCGATCCGGCGTGTCGTCTCTACGCCAGCTTCGACGCCATCTACGCGCCGCAGGTCGTGCTAGGCGGGCCTGGCTCGTTGACCTGGACGGGCGTCGATCTGACCAGCGTGAGCGCGCTGGGCGTGACCGTGCAGTTCCAGGCGGTCACGCTCGAGCTGCCGATCTCGGGC
>CAZTQF010000275.1:0-4701 GCA_964615255.1 uncultured candidatus Brocadiaceae bacterium
GACGGCGCGGCGCGGCGAGGCGAACCCGATCCGCGCGATTCGCTGCGGCGTGCTTGCGCGCACGCCCACGAAGCGGCGCGCGGTGGCGGCGTCGCGCAGGGTCGTCGCCAGCGCAGGCAGCCCGTCGAAGCGGCTGCGCACGCGCGCGTCGTCCTGCGGCCGCTCGTCGGTCGCGTCGTCGTGGCGGTCGTAGGTCGACCCGAGCCAGGTGAGGCCGTCCTCGCCCGGCGGACAGAGGTAGCCGTTCGTGCACACGACCGCGCGGGGGGACGCGTCGCCGAGGTGCACGGCGACCGCCTGCCCGCGCACGAGCTCGCCGCCGGGGATGCGCGCGCGCGCGTCTACGGTCAGGTCGGGATCGGGGCCAGCCGCGGCGCGCAGCACGGTCACGCGCGGGTCTGCGAGCAGGTCTCTCGCCAGCCCGCCGAGGTCGACGCAGCCGCCCGACGGGATCCAGGCGGCGCCGAACGGCAGCGCGACCCCGGCGTGACCAGACGCCTGCTCGCGGTCGCACCAACGCACGACGTCAGCGGTGACCGGGTTCTGCGCGCGTTCACGCACGTGCGCTTCGTCGTCGGCGTCGACGGCGCAGAGCAGCACGCCGCAGGCCCGGAAGCGCGCCGGCGCGCGCGCGGCCAGCCAGGCAGCTGTCCACCGGAACGCGTCCGCGACGATCTCGGCGTCGGGCACGGCGTGCGCGCTGGGACGCCAGAGCCGCGGCCGCACCGCGGCGGCGGGGATCCCCGACGCGCCTTCGGCGACGCCGTGCGGTGCGACGACCGTGACCTCGCAGCCGCGGTCGGCGAACGCGCGCGCCGCGGCTGCGCCCGCGATGCCCGCACCGAGCACGCGCACGCGTCGCGGGCGGGTGGCGAAGGCGTCCACCGCGCTACAGCTTGCGGCTGCGTTCGAGCACGTCGGTGAGCTTGCCGGTGGCCTGCTCGACCTCGCCCTCGTTCAGCTCGAGGATCTCCTGCAGCGCGTCGACCACGTGCGGGATGTACATGGTGATGTAGTTGCGCTTCTTGAACTCGTTGGCGAGCTTCTTGCCCTTGCGCACGTGCGTGCCGAGCTTGCGGCCGCACTCCATGAGCGCGCGCTTGAGCTCGTCCATGATCTCGTCGTAGCCGGCGATCGCTTCCTTGGACTCGCTCGTGAACGGCACCCACACCGACGCGATGTGCACGAAGATCACCATCGGGCCGATCGGCAGCGCGCCTCGGGGCTGCTGCAGGCCGTAGTTCTTCCAGTTGGTGCCGACGACGGCCTTGGTGATGGCGCACGCCGACTGCTGGAACACCAGCGGGACGCGGTTGGCGAAGCGGATCAGCCGCACCGGCTCGTCCGCGTTGCCCATCAGCAGCTCCTCGTTCTTCTTGACCGACTTCTGCTGGATCTTGCCGCTCTCGGTCATCTCTAGCGTGTCGCCCGGGCGGCCGTAGGCGATGCCGACCTCGACGGCGAACGGCCGTCCGCGGTAGACGACCGGCTTGCGCGAGGCCGCCTGGTAGAAGTCCGCTTCGACCTCCTTCTTCAGGCCGGCGATGATCAGCTCCTCGCCGATCGGCGCGATGCACGTCAGCGGCGGCGCCTTGATCTTGGTGTCCTCGATCGCGTCCTTGATCTTCTGGACGGTCTTGGTGTCGAGCCGGCGCGGGTTGGTCGTCGGCTTGACGCCCGCCTTCTCACAGATCTCCTTGGCGACGCCGGGGCCGACGCGCGAGAAGTCCTGCTGCAGGAACGCGCTGACCGTGCGGTTCTCGCTCTCCTGGATCATCTTGAGAAGGATGCCGAGCTCGACGCCGTGCGGGTGCGGCTTGATCTCCTCGACCTCCTTGGGGAGATCCTTGGTGTTCCGCACGTACTCCGTGACGGTGCCGTCCGGCTCGGTGAAGGTCAGGTTGACGTGCGGGTTGGACACCGCCATCAGCTTGAGGAACTCTTGGATGCTGCGCTGGCCGCGGCGGTACTCGCCCTCCATCGGGATCGAGACCTCGGTGCCGTGCGCCTTGTCCCACTCGATCGGCTCGTCCTTGGCCTCCGGGCGGTTCTTCGCCGTGTCGATGCGGATCGTGTACTGCATCGGGATCGCGCGGCGTCCGGCCTTGCTGCGCACCTTGACCGGCTGTCCCGTGGTGAGCTGTCCGTACATCCCCGCCGCGGAGATGCCGATGCCCTGCTGGCCGCGGCTCTGTCGGAGGCGGTGGAACTTGGAGCCGTAGAGCAGGCGGCCGAAGACATGGGGCACCTGCGCCTTGACGATGCCGGGGCCGTTGTCCTCGACGACCATCCGGAACTGCTTCTCGTTGTCGCCGATGCGCTCGATGGTGACCTTGAGGTCCGGCAAGATCCGCGCCTCCTCGCAGGCATCCAGGCTGTTGTCCACGGCCTCCTTGACCGCCGTCAGCAGCGCCTTGCGCGGGCTGTCGAAGCCGAGCAGGTGCCGGTTCTTGGTGAAGAACTCGCTGACCGAGATCTCGCGCTGGCGCTTGGCCATCGTCTCGGCGTTGACCGTCTTGGGCTTCTTCCCCCTGGGCGTCCCGGCGGGCGCCTTCTTCGCGTTGCTCGCTGCCATCTTGTCGTCGTCGGTATCCCCGGCGAACAGGCTCTGCTGCCCGGACGTGTTGCTCATGTCGTGCCGTTCTCGGTTGCCATGGTCGACCGCCCACCGCCCGCGACGCATCCCCGCCGTCGTGCGTTTTGGCACGGCCCGCGCTCTGACCAGCGCGCGGGCGATCCTAGCCACGGGAGCGGGGCCCGGGAAACTCGTTTTGTCCGGCGTGGGTGCGGGCGTCCTGCGCCGATCGGCAGCGAGCGCGCGGGCGCAGCGCGTCCCCCTTGCCATCGGAATGTCGCTCGAGCGCAAGCCACGGCGCGGCGCCGGCCGTCCTGGTGCGCGCCGGCCCGGGCAGGCTGCCTTGCTGCCTCGCGCCGTTGCTGCCGCTACGATTCTTCGCCGCGCGATCCCTGTCCCGGTCCGCGGCCAACTCGTCATGTTCTCACCCGGTTCACCGACGTCCTTGCTCTCCCTCTCCCTCGCGGCGGCGCTCGCGGCGGGCGCGGCGGCGCAGCAGCGCGCGCCCAGGATCCTGCTCCGCTACGGCGCGTTCGACCCTGCGCAGACCGTTCCCGCCGTGCCAGCGGCGTTTGAGGTCGCCGACCAGGGCGGGCTGTGGATCGTGCAGTTCGACCACGTCCCGACGGCCCGCGACCGCGCGGCGCTCACCGGCCTCGGCGTCGAGCGCATCGGCTTTCTGCCCGAGAACGCCTACCTCGTGCGCGCCGACCGCGCGCGCGCGGCCGCGGCGCAGGGCCTCGCAGGCGTGCGTTGGGTGGGCGGCTACGAGCCGGCCTATCGGCTGGACCCCGCGCTGCTCGAGGCGGGCGCGCACCTGGATCCAGCGCCGGCGCGCTACAACGTCGTGGTCGCGAACAAGCGCACCGACAAGCCTGGGCTGATCGCCAAGATCGCGCGGATCGGCGGCCGCGTCGAGGACGAGCACGCCGGCAGCGTGCTGATCGACGCCACGCTGACCGGCCCGCAATTGCTGCAGGTGCTCGGCTTCGACGAGGTGCTCTGGGTCGACGCCTGGGGCGCGCCCGAGGAGGACATGGACAACGCTCGCATCCAGGGCGGCGGCGACTACCTCGAGGGCCAGGCCGGCTACACCGGCGCCGGCGTCAACCTGCACATCTATGAGGGGGTCGAGGCGACGCACCCCGACTTCACCGGCGGCGCGGTCAACGTGCAGAGCGGCGGCGGCGCGGAGGACCACGGACACTGCACCGCGGGCATCGTCTTCGGCAACGGCACCTCCAACCCGGCGGTCCGCGGCATGGCGCCGGACGCGGGCAAGTTCTACACGAACTACAACTCGGTCTCAGTGTCGCGCTACCAGGTGTTCGACGACCTCGCCAACATCCACGGCGTCAGCCTCTCGACGGCCTCGTGGGGCGACCCGCGCACGACCCAGTACAACTCGGTCTCGATGGAGTCGGACGACATCGTGTTCGACCACGACATCACCTGGACACAGAGCCAGTCCAACGCGGGCAACCGCCAGTCGCGTCCACAGGCGTGGGCCAAGAACGTGTTCTCGGTCGGCGCGGTCAACCACAACGACGACGCGGACCCGACCAACGACTCGTGGGCCGCTGGCGGCGCGTCGATCGGCCCGGCCAGCGACGGCCGGATCAAGCCGACGATGTGCGCCTACTACGACAGCATCGGCACGTCGGACCGCACCGGCGCTGCGGGCTATTCGCCGGGAGACTGGACCGGCGGCTTCGGCGGGACGTCCGGCGCGACGCCGATCGTCGCAGGCCACTGCGCGCTCGCGATCCAGATGTTCACGGACGAGTCGGGCACGCCCGGCTTCGGCAAGTTCGGCAACGCGCTGCGCGCCCCCGGCGGCACGGCGCACCAGAACCGGCCGCACGCCGCGACGCTCAAGGCGCTGATGGTCGCCACCGGCGCGCAGTACAACTTCAACGCCTCGAGCACCGACAACGTCCGCGTCCACCAGGGCTGGGGGTTCCCGGACCTGCGCGAGCTCTGGGATCGTCGCGGCGAGACCTTCATCGTCGACGAGGAGAGCCTGCTGACGCAGGGCGACGCCGACACCTGGAAGATCACGGTCGCGCCGGGAGCGCCGTCGCTCAAGATCGCGCTCAACTGGAGCGAGCCCGGCGCCAACCCGG